>JBDTWT010000107.1:0-5990 GCA_040006555.1 Chloroflexota bacterium | reverse complement strand
CCTCGGCGGGGAGGTGGTCGAGCTCGATGCGGAAGATCGACTCAGCCTGCACGCGGCGTCGCAGCTCCTCCGGCGTGCCGAGCGCGATGATCTTGCCGCGGTCGACGATGGCGATGCGGTCGCAGAGCTGCTCGGCCTCCACCATGTAGTGGGTGGTGAGGAGCACCGTCCGTCCGGGGGCTGCGGCGCGCCAGGCGAGCGTGTGCTCCCGCAGATCACGCGCGGCGCCCACGTCGAGGCCGAGCGTCGGCTCGTCAAGGAAGAGCACCCAGGGGTCGTTGAGCATGCCGCGCGCGAAGTTCAGCTTCTGGCGCTGCCCGGTCGAGAGGGTGCGGATCTTCTGGTCGCGCTGCTCCTGGAGGCCGGTGATCTCGATCAGCTCGTCGACGCGTCGCCAGCCCTCGCGTATCGGCAGGCCGTAGAACTGGCTGAACATCCACAGCTGCTCGCGCGTGGTGAGCAGGCCGTAGCCCGACTGCTCGCCACCGGACACCATGTTGATGACGCGCCTGATCTTGGCCGTCTCGGTCACGACGTCGAACCCGGCCACCTTCGCGGTGCCGCTCGTCGGCAGGAGCAGCGTCGTGAGGATCTTGATCAGGGTCGTCTTGCCGGCCCCGTTGGGTCCGAGCAGCCCGAAGAACTCGCCCGGCTCGACGTCGAGGTCGACGCCGCCGAGGGCGGTCACTGGCTCGGGCTTCGCCTTGTAGACGCGGGTCACACCGCGGGCGTGGATGGCAGGTTCGGAGGGCATGGCGGGACGGCCTCGAATGGACCGACGGAAGGGGGCCGGGGCGACGGATGGTAGCACCGGCCCGGACGCGGTGAAGCGCCGGCCGCCTCAGCTCAGGGTGAGATCGCCCTCATCGGTGCAGCGCCCGCCGTGCTCGCACTCGTCCGCGAGGAGGACCGTGCCGGCCATCTGCATCAGCGCGTCGCGGATGTCCGCCTCGTCCCCGTAGGCGATCGGCCGCAGGGCGTTCTCCACGCGAGCGGCCAGGATCGCCGACAGTGACTCGGACGCACTGAACGTACGCCACTGACCGTCCTCCCACACGACGATCCCGTATCCCTTGACTCCCACCGAGAACAACCGGTTCGCCCCCAGAAGTACGGGCCGAGTACTACGCGATGCTGCCCGCCGTCGCGTCCGGCGACAAGTACCCCGCTCCACCCCCCACGCCACCTATCCGCCCAATCCGGGGCCCGCAGGTCATGGAGACAGGGGGGCTCCGACCTGCATAAAGTGGGATACAACTTGCCCAATCACGGGCTGCGCAGGGAGGATCGCATCGTGACAATCGAGCCAGGGACAGGGTATGGAGTGCCAGCGTGGGCCCCGCCACAGCCGATCGCTCGTCCGCGTCGATCGGGCTGGGTCACGACTGCGGCCGTGCTCCTCCTGCTGGTGGGCACCCTCAGCGCCCTGGGCGGCGTGCTGCTGCTGGTGCTGGCGCTCGCGCTCGGGCCGGCCTGGACGGACATCCTCGCCGCCGAACCCGGGATGCCCGAGGACGTCAACCCGGAGGCGGTGGCCGGAATGATGACGGGCATCTTCCTCGCCTTCGCGGTCATCGCGCTGGGGTGGGCCGCAGGGCACGTGGCCGCGGGCGTGGGGATCCTGGCCGGCCGAGGCTGGGCGCGGATCACCGGCATCGTGCTCGCAGTGATCGGGCTGCTCTTCTCGTTGCTCCTGCTCGCGCTGACCCTGGGGTCGTACGGAATGACCGAGGCGATGATGCAGGACCCGCAGTTCCGCGACCTGTACGGTCCCGGCTACACGACCGACATGATGGGCGCGTCGCTCGTCATGAGCCTTCTGTTCGTCGTTCCGTGGCTCATCGGCTACCTGATCGTGCTGGTCGTCCTCATTCGCAATGGCGCCTTCTTCAAAGCCTCCTAGCGGCTCGCGGCAAACCGAACAGGCGTTCGTATCGGCTTCGTTCCTGCTAGCATTGAGACCGATGCCGTCGGACAAGATCGTGGTGCGCGGCGCGCGCGAGCACAACCTCAAGAACATCGACGTGGAGATGCCGCGCGACCGCCTGATCGTGATCACCGGGCTGTCCGGCAGCGGCAAGTCGAGCCTGGCCTTCGACACCATCTACGCCGAGGGGCAGCGCCGCTACGTCGAGTCGCTGTCCGCCTATGCGCGGCAGTTCCTGGGGCAGATGGAGAAGCCGGACGTCGACCAGATCGACGGGCTCAGCCCGGCCATCAGCATCGACCAGAAGGGCGCGTCGCGGAATCCGCGCTCGACGGTCGGCACCGTGACCGAGATCTACGACTACCTGCGGCTGCTGTTCGCGCGCATCGGCCGCATGCACTGCCCGATCTGCGGTCGCGAAATCTCGCGCCAGACCGTCGAGCAGATCGTCGACCAGATCTACGAGCTCCCCGAGGGGACACGGATCATGCTCATGGCGCCGCTCGTCCGGGACCGCAAGGGTGAGCACGAGAAGCTGCTCGCCGGCGCCAAGCAGGCGGGCTTCGTCCGGGTTCGCGTGGACGGCGAGCTGCGCGATCTCGACGAGGAGATCGATCTCGACAAGAAGTTCAAGCACAGCATCGAGGTCGTGGTCGACCGGCTGGTGGTGCGCCAGGCCGATGACGACGGCGCGCCGCGACCGGATGCCAGCCGCATGGCCGACTCGATCGAGACGACGCTGCGCATGTCGGACGGGCTCCTGCTCCTGCACCTGCCCGATGCGCCGCCGCGCGAGGCCGATCGGCCCTTCAGCGAGAAGTATGCGTGCCCCGAGCACGGGGGATTCTTCGAGGAGCCGGCGCCGCGCAACTTCAGCTTCAACTCGCCGCACGGGGCCTGTCCCGACTGCACCGGGCTGGGGTCGCGCCTCGAGATCGATCCCGACCTCGTGCTCCCCAACGACGAGCTCTCCGTCGACCAGGGAGCCATCCTGCCGTGGCGTCGCATGGCCGCGACCGAGAGCTGGTTCAGCAAGATCCTCGATGCGGTGGCCGAGCACTACCGATTCCGGACCGACCGCCCGATCCGCGACCTGACCGAGAAGGCGCGGCAGATCCTGCTGTACGGCAACAAGGGCGAGCGGGTCAACGTTCGGTACCAGGCGCGGAACGGGAACATGCACACCTTCCGCACGACCTTCGAGGGCGTCATCCCGAACCTGACGCGGCGGCACAAGGAGACGGGGTCGGACGCCATGCGCGCTGAGTTCGAGCGCTACATGACGAACAAGCCGTGCCCGACCTGCAACGGGATGCGCCTGAAGCCCGAGTCGCTGTCCGTGACGATCGCCGGCAAGAACATCATCGAGACGACGCGCCGATCGGTGACCGATGCGCTCGCCTGGTACGACAAGCTCCCGTCGCGGCTGAACGCGCGCGAGAACCACATCGCGCGGCAGGTGCTCAAGGAGATCCGCGCGCGCCTGGGCTTCCTGGTGGACGTCGGCCTCGACTACCTCACCCTCGACCGCGCGTCAGGGACGCTGTCGGGTGGCGAGGCGCAGCGCATCCGGCTCGCGACCCAGATCGGCTCGAGCCTGATGGGCGTCCTCTACATCCTGGACGAGCCGTCGATCGGCCTGCACCAGCGGGACAACGCGCGGCTCATCGGCACGCTGGAGCGGCTGCGCGAGCTGGGCAACACGCTCCTGGTGGTCGAGCACGATGAGGACACCATCCGCGCGGCGGACTGGGTCATCGACATCGGCCCCGGCGCGGGGGAGCACGGCGGGGAGCTCATTCACTCCGGGTCGCTCGAGGGGCTCCTGGAGAACCCCCGCTCCATCACCGGCGCCTACCTGCGCGGCGAGAAGTCGATCCCGCTGCCCGAGCACCGCCGCAACGGGCGCCCGGACGCGCTCGTCGTGCGCGGCGCGCGCGAGAACAACCTGAAGAACATCGACGTCGCCTTCCCGCTCGGCCGGTTCGTGGCCGTCACCGGCGTCAGCGGCTCGGGCAAGTCGAGTCTCGTGACGCAGATCCTCTACCCGGCCCTGGCGCAGCGGATCTGGGGCGCGCGGGAGCCGGCTGGGAAGCACGACCGGATCGAGGGGATCGAGCTCATCGACAAGGTCATCGAGATCGACCAGTCGCCCATCGGCCGCACGCCTCGCTCGAATCCGGCGACCTACACCGGCCTCTGGTCGCCGCTGCGCGAGCTGCTGGCGGGGGTGCCCGAGGCCCGGCTGCGCGGCTACAAGCCGGGACGATTCAGCTTCAACGTCAAGGGCGGCCGCTGCGAGGCATGCGAGGGCGCCGGCATCGTCCAGATCGAGATGCACTTCCTGCCCGACGTCTACGTCCAGTGCGAGGTGTGCAAGGGAAAGCGCTACAACCGCGAGACGCTCGAGATCCACTACAAGGGCAGGAACGTCGCGGAGATCCTCGAGATGACCGTCGACGAGGCGCTCGACTTCTTCTCGGCCGTCCCGTCGATCCACCGGAAGCTCGACACCCTGCACGACGTCGGGATGGGGTACATCCACCTCGGCCAGCCGGCCACCACGCTCTCCGGCGGCGAGGCGCAGCGCGTCAAGCTCGCCACCGAGCTCTCGAAACGGGCGACGGGCAAGACCGTGTACATCCTCGACGAGCCCACCACCGGCCTCCACTTCGACGACGTCTCGCGGCTTCTCCAGGTCCTCTCGCGGCTCGTCGACACCGGCAACACGGTCATCGTCATCGAGCACAACCTCGACGTCATCAAGACCGCCGACTGGGTCATCGACCTCGGACAGGAGGGCGGGGAGAAGGGCGGCTACCTCATCGCGGCCGGCACGCCGGAGGAGATCGCCGCGAGCCCGGAGTCGCACACGGGCCGATACCTCCGCCCGGTCCTGGGGATGCGCCCCGTCCGCGCCGGCAAGCCACCAGCCGCGCGCCGCGCCCGCCGCCGGCAACCGGTCGCCATCGCCGGCTGAACCGCCGCGCGCGTTGACGCGGTTGCTACGATCACGCCCGGCAACCACCTCAGGCGGAGATTGGCGTGTCCGACCTCGGGACTTCGGCGACCGCGACGAGTCTGTCCAGACCGCCGTCCGCCTTCACCCTGCTCCGACGCAACTTCTGGCTCCTGTTCGGCGGCATCTTCTTGGTCGCCGGGATCCTCATGCTGATCATCGGCGCCGGGATGCTGTGGCAGGAGTCTCGCTACGCCTCCGACGCCGCCGAGACCGTCGGCACCGTCCTCGGCAAGTCGCTCAACCCCGCGACGAGCGACCGCGGCACCGAGTACTTCGTGAACTACCGCTTCACCGATGCGGACGGGGGGACCCGCGACGCGACCGATGAGCTCGACTTCGGCGCATGGGACGCGCTCGTGGAGGGCGGGCCGATCGCGATCCAGTACCTCGAGGGCGATCCCGGCACGAGCCGCGTGGCCGGCGAGGGTTGGTGGCTCGCCTGGATCTTTCTGGGCATCGGCGTCCTGGTCGCGGCCGTGGGCACGGCACTCGTCATTCCCGGGATCCGTGGCTTCCGGCGCGAACGACGGCTGTGGACGTCCGGAACGCCGGCGATGGCGACGGTCACGGGCCACGAGCAGGCCAACGTGCGCCTCAACGGACGCTATCTGTGGCACGTTCGGTATCGGTACGAGGACGCTGCCGGCGCCTCTCACGACGGACTGAGCAGCTATCTCGGGGACGGGGAGGCGCACGAGTTCATCGAGGGCGCACGTGCACTGGTCCGCTACGATGCCGCCCGGCCGGCGGACAGTGTCTGGATCGGCGCTCGAGAGGAGGGCACCGCATGAAGTGGAGCGCAGCCGAGACTTGCCTCCTGCTGCTGATCGCTGCGTGCACGAACGCGCCCGCGGCGACAACGACACCGGCGCCATCCGCCACGGCCGAGGAGACGGCTTCGCCGAGTCCCTCGCCCTCCCCGACCGCCTCGCCGAGTCCGAGCGCGGAGCCGTCCGAGTCCCCGAGTGCCGCTCAGGAGTGCGAGTCGGAGCCGCCGACCGCCGAGTCGGACGACTGGACCGAGCACACTGGGTTCACTCC
>JBDTWT010000106.1:0-5990 GCA_040006555.1 Chloroflexota bacterium | reverse complement strand
GCTGGGTGACTGGGTCGGGGTGGGAGTGCTGCGCCCGACGGACGGGTCCGTCGGGTTGAGCCCCGAGATGATCAGGCCGAGGACAACGGCGAGGAGGATGGTGCCGATGACGGCGCCGATGGAGATTAGCGAGTCGCGGTCGGTCGGGATGCGGCCGGCCGGCGCGAGGAGCGGCTCCCCGTGACGGAGAGGGACGCCGCATGACCGGCACACCTGTGCCCACTCGGGGTTCGAGCGGCCACAGTTGAAGCAGTCCACGAGCTCGTCGTTCATGGGGTGCTGGGGTGCCCTCCTGTCGCGTCCCCGATGGCCGGCAAGCCTAGCAGTCGCAGGTGGCCGCCGGCGGTGAGAAGCGCCGACGGCCGGGTGGCCGACCCCGCAACGGGTCAACCGCCGACGAGTCTAGCCGCTCAGTCGTCGAGCGCTTCTTTGACCTGCCGCTCGAGATCGCTCGCGCCGAAGGGCTTGTAGAGGATGCGGACCTTCTTCTCGGCAAGCTTGCCCTCCATCTCGCGCACCTCGCGCACGGCGCCGGTGCACGCGATGATGGGGATGTCCTCGGTGGCCGGCATCATTCGCAGCTTCTGGATGAGCTGCCAGCCCTCGAACTCCCGTCCGCCGAGCACGAAGTCGATGATGCACAGGTCGGGCTTCAACTCGGCGATCTCGCGGCCATCGGTCGGTGCGTAGGTCAACTTCGTCACCTTGTGGCCGAGAGCGGTGAGGATGTGGTCGAAGAGCTCGAGGATCTCCTCGGTGTCGTTGACGACGACCACGTGCTTCTGGCGAGCCATGGCTTGCTCGTAAAGCAAGCGTCATGCCGCGCCGGCGGGCGCCGGTGGGACTCGTAGTATCGGCGGGTGAGCATGGATCCTCAGAGCGCGAGGCGGCTGGCCCGAAGCGTCGCAGCGGTCGTGGCGGCGCTTGCGGCGGCGACGGGCCTCGTGGCGCTGCTGGAGCTGCGGCTGGACCTGCGCGACACGTCGTCGGTCTATCTGCTGGCGGTCGGCGCCGTGGCGATCACGCGCGGCACGCTGCCCGCGCTGGCGGCCGCCGCGTGCGCATTCCTCGTGTACAACCTGCTCTTCGTCGAGCCCCGCTTCACGCTGAACGTCGCTCGCCCTGAGGAGTGGGTGACGCTCACACTTCTCCTGGTGGTCGGGGCGGTCATCGGTCGGCTCGCGGGAAGCCAGCGCGACCGCGAACGGCTGGCCCTGCGCCGGGAGCGCGAGTCGAGAGCCCTGTTCGCGATCACGCGCGAGCTGGCGACGTCGAACCGCTCCCAGGACGCGATTGGGACGGTGCTTTCGCGGCTCCTCGACGAGACGGCGATGACCCGCATGTGGGTTGGGCTCGGCCCCACGGTCGCCCAGGAGCGCGTCGTCGGGGACACGGGTCAGGCGGCTCCGCTGCCGCCGCTCGGAACCCACTCGGTGCTCCGCCGCGATCGCGCCGAGGGATCAGCGGCGTGGACCCGACTCCACGGCGGCAGGGAGCCGGGAGGGCGCGCCACCCGGGCACCCAGCGGGCGGGCGCTGTACCGAATCGGGCTGCGAGCCGGCGACCAGGTGATCGGCTCCGTCTGGTGCCAGCGAGACCAGTCGCTCGGCGCTCCGTACCTCGAGCAGACCCGACTGCTCGCCGCGGCCGCGGACCAGGTGGCCCAGGCGGTCCAGCGGGATCGGCTCGCCACGGCGGCGGCCGAGACGGAGATCGCGCGGCGCAGCGACGAGCTCCGCTCCGCGCTGCTCGACTCGGTGTCGCACGACCTCCGGACGCCCCTGGCGAGTATTCGGGCAGCGGCCGGCAGCATCGCCGATGCGTCGATCGAGCTGACTCCGGCCGATCGCCGCGCGGCCGCCCGATCGATCGACGAGGAGGCCGAGCGGCTCAATCGGCTCGTCGGATCGCTCCTCGACATGAGCCGAATCCAGGGAGGCGTGCTCGTCCCGGACCTCGAGGTGATCCCGCTGCGGGAGCTCGTGGAGCCGCTCGCGCGCCTGGTCCCTGCCCGCGGTGGCCCGGCCGTGACGATCGACGTGCCCGATGAGCTGCCGAGCGTCAAGGTGGACGCGACCTTCCTGAGCCAGGCTTTGACGAACCTGCTCGAGAACGCGGCCCGTCACGCCGCGGCCGGCCCGATCGTGATTCGCGCGCGCCGGGACGGGACCCGGGTCCATCTGAGCGTCGAGGACGGGGGTCCAGGCGTGCCACCCGAGTCGCTGCCCCACATCTTCGAGCGGTTCTATCGGTCGCCCGAGGCCGTTCCCGTCGCGAGACGCGGCTTCGGGCTGGGACTGGCGGTGGTTCGCGGGCTCGTCGAGGCGATGGGTGGGGCGACACGCGCCGACGTCAGCGACCTTGGCGGACTCGCGGTCACGCTCGACCTGCCGATCGCGGCCGACGTCGAGACCGACCGATGAAGCCGGGCGACAGCAGTGCCCAGCTCCTCCTCGTGGAGGACGACGAGCCGACGCGCCGTGCCGTAGCCGCGAACCTCGCCGCGCACGGCTATCGCGTGCGCGAGGCGGCCGACGGAGAGGAGGCGCTGCGTCTCTGGGAGCAGAACCGGCCGGACCTCGTCCTCCTGGACCTCGGCCTCCCCGGGATCGACGGCCAGGCGGTGGTACGCCGGATCCGGCGCGACGCGACGACGCCGATCATCATCCTCTCGGCTCACGATCAGGAGCGCGACAAGGTGGCGGCGCTCGACGCCGGCGCCGACGACTACCTCACCAAGCCGTTCGGGATGGACGAGCTCCACGCCCGGATCCGCAGCGCCCTGCGGCGCGCGCTGGGTCCGGCCGCGGATGGCGAGGGTGTGGTCCGCATCGGCCCGCTCCGATTGGACCCCGTCAGGCGCCACGTGACCGTTGGCGACCGCGAGGTGCACCTGACCCCGCGCGAGTACGAGCTGCTGAAGGCGCTCGTGGCGAACGTCGGCCGGGTCGCGAGCCGCGGGCGGCTGCTGCGCGCTGTATGGGGCGTCGAGTACGCCGACGAGGGCCACTACCTGCACGTGCACGTGGCGGCGATCCGCCGGAAGCTCGCAGCGGCCGACGCCGGGGGTGCGCTGAGCGGCCTGATCGTCGCCGAGCCGGGCGTGGGCTACCGGGTGCGCGACGAGGCGGAGCTGGGGGCAGCGGAGCGTTCTTGAGCGACTCTTGAGCGCCCGGCGCATCCCCGAGGTCCGCGGCCTCTTGGTGCGCGGTGCCACGGTGAAGTCATGGACCGCTCAGCCACGGCGAACGTGCCGCACGTCGACGCCTCACTCGACCCGATCCGGGCCGCCATCAGCCTGGTCGCGGACGGCCATGTTCGACGAGTCACGATCCACACGCCGGCGGCCGTGCAGGTCATGCCGGCGGCGCGTCAACTGGCGCGCGCGGCCGGCGTCAAGGTCGAGCTGGTCGGAGCCGATGAGGTCTCAACGGACGTCGTCGTGCTGCCGCTCGCCCAGCAGGGCGCCTGAGCCGAGGTGGCCCATCGGCGGCCGGAGGCGCGATCACCTGCCCGCAACCTGACCTCTCTGATCTAGTCGCTTCGTGACAGATCGAGAGCCGCGCCGAGCGTCGCGCGGGTCCCGCATGGACTCGCTGCTCGAGGTCCGTGAGAAACGTCGCGGGAAGCGGCCGGGCGATTCGTACGTCCGGATCGTGCGCCCGTACGAGGAGATCTTCGAGCGTGGCGACGACGGGGAGCTGATCGCCACCGAGCGTACGGTGCTCCACCGGCCCGGCTGGACGAGAACGCTGCGCCGCCTCCGGACGATCCTCATCGGCCGCCCCATCAGCAGCGAGCGCGAGGAGCACGAGCGGCTCAGCAAGACCAAGGCGCTCGCGATCTTCAGCAGCGACAACATCAGCTCCTCGGCCTACGCCACCGAGGAGATGATGCGCATCCTCGTGCTGGCCGGGATCGGCGCGATCTCGTTCACGATGCCGCTGACGATCACGATCTGCGTGGTCCTCGCCATCGTGGCCACGTCCTATTGGCAGACGATCCGTGCCTATCCGAACGGGGCGAGCAGCTACCTCGTCGCGAGCGACAACCTCGGCAGCACCGCGGGCCTCGTGGCGGGGGCGGCGCTCCTCATCGACTACACGCTCACCGTCGCGGTGTCGGTATCGGCCGCGGTCGCGGCGATCACATCGGTCATGCCCGAGCTCTTCCCGCAGCGGGTCCTGATGGCCGTGGGAATCGTCGTCCTGCTGATGCTGGGCAACCTGCGCGGGGTCCGGGAGTCCGGGACGATCTTCATGGCTCCTACCTATCTCTACATCGTCGCCATCCTGGCGATGGTCGGCATCGGTCTCGTCCGCGTCGCAACAGGGACCCTGCCCGACTACGCGCCGCCGACCGAGTGGCTGACCGCCGAAGGGGGAGGGGAGGCCCTCGGCATCCTGCTCATCCTTCGCGCATTCAGCTCGGGCGCCGCGGCGCTCACCGGCGTCGAGGCGATCTCGAATGGCGTGCCGGCGTTCAAGCCGCCGGAATGGCGAAACGCGCGCGTGACGCTGCTGTGGGCGGCCGGCATCTTCGCGGTGCTATTCCTCGGGATCAGCTTCATGGCGAGCTCCATCGGCGTGATGCCGGATCCGACCGAGGAGCAGACGGTCCTCTCCCAGGTCGCACGCCTGGTGGTGGGGGACGGCATCTTCTTCATCGTCATCCAGGTCGCGACGGTGGTCGTGCTTGCGCTTGCCGCCAACACCGCGTTCGCGGACTTCCCGCGCCTGAGCTCGTTCCTCGCGCGCGACAGCTTCATGCCCCGCCAGTTCGCCTTCCGTGGCGAACGGCTCGCATTCACGACCGGGATCATCGCCCTCTCCGGCCTGGCGGCCCTCCTCCTCGTCGTCTTCAACGCCAGCGTGACGGCGCTCATCCCGCTCTACACGCTCGGCGTCTTCCTCGCCTTCACGCTCTCCCAGTCCAGCATGGTGGTGCGCTGGTGGCGGCGGCGCGAGCAGGCGTGGCGGCGAGGCCTCGTCATCAACGGGGTCGGAGCGCTCACGACCGGAGTCATTGCGCTGATCGTGGTCGAGAGCAAGTTCCTCTCGGGGGCGTGGATGGTCGTCATCGCCATCCCCTTCCTCGTGCTCCTCATGCTCGGCATACGCCGCCACTACCGGTCGATGGAGCAGGGCCTCACGCTGGCCCGCATTCCGCCCGGCGGCCGTGCGGCGCAGCACCCGATCGTGATCGTGCCCATCGCGCGCCTCGACGAGCCGGCGCGCCAGGCGATCGCGTTCGCCAACTCGATCTCGAAGGACGCGACCGCGGTCCACGTCACGAACCACGGTGACGCGGGCGACGAGCTTCGGTCTCAGTGGGCGGAGTGGTCAGGCGGCGCCGAGCTGGTGGTCATCGAGTCGCCGTATCGTGCGCTCATCGGCCCGCTCCTTGCGTACCTCGACGTGCTCCAGCGGCAGGACCCGTCGAGGCCCGTGCTCGTGGTCCTGTCCGAGTTCGTGCCGCGGCACTGGTGGGAGAACCTCCTCCACAACCAGACCGCGCTGCGCCTGAAGCTGCGGCTTTTCAGCCGTCCGAACACGATCGTGGCCGACGTGCCGTATCACCTCGGCCGACGAGCACCACCCCGGAGCTGACGGGCGACTATTCGAGGTCGATTTGGCGGCCAGTGGCGGAGCCGTCGGGATCGGTCTCGAACAGCGCCCAGCCGGGGAGGTCCCGGCCGATGCCTCCGCCGCCCGACGTGAGCGCCTTCACGGCCTCGCCAACCAGCCGGCGAGCGTCCTCGTCGGCGCCCGCCTCGTCGAGCAGGCGGTCGAGCCGAGCCTGAACCAGGCGTCGCGCCAGCCTCCGATCCGACTTGCCCTCCATCCGGACGCGCGCGACATCCTCCGCATCCGGCAGGCCGAGCTCGCCGAGGGCATCGATCATTCGCTGGGCTCGGCGGCGATCGGCGGCGGTCAGCAGATCGAGCCACGTCATCGGCTGGGCGTGGACGATCTCGCTGGGCAGGTGGG
>JBDTWT010000105.1:0-6050 GCA_040006555.1 Chloroflexota bacterium | reverse complement strand
GCAGCGACAAGGTGGTCGTCATCGACGCCGACGGCACCTATCCAGCCGATGCGATCCCGGAGATCGTGCGCCTGCTCGACGAGTACGACGTGGTGGTCGGCGTACGGACCAGCGGCCGTGAGCACATCCCGCCGCTCAACCGCATCGGAAACGGCGTCATTCGCACCGCGGTCCACTGGTTCTCGGGATTTCGCTCCGCCGATCCGCTGACGGGGCTGTACGGCCTGCACCGCAGGCATCTCGAGGCGATGCGGCTCGACTCAGACGGCTTCGGTCTCGAGGTGGAAATCGGGGTGAAGGCCGCGCGAATGGGGCTCCGATGGGTCGATCATCCGATCCGCTACGGCGAGCGCATCGGCGAGTCGAAGCTCAACGCGGTCCGCGACGGGATCGTCATCACCCGCACGTTGATTCGAACGCTCTTCGGGCGGCCGCGCCTCCGTCCGCTTCCCGGGCGCGAGGGCGTCGCCGCCGCGCCGTTGGCGGTCGTCGCGACCGTCGTCTGCGTGATGCTCCTGGCCCTCGCCGCGATTTCGCTGATCGCCACCACCGCCATCTCCCTCGCGGCGATCGTCGATCCGCGCGTGCCGTTCACCCTCACCGCCGCCCGGGCGGGCCTCGTGACGCTGTTCGCGGGGCTGGTCCTGTGGCGGATCACCACCCACTGGGGCCGCCCTCCGCCCGGCACGCTGGCGCGGCTCGCCCTCGGGGCGGTGGCGGCCACGGCGGTTCTCGTGCTCATCATCGTCGTCGGCGCCCAGCGGCTCTCCTTGCTGCCGTCGGACCCGCGTTTCGAGGTCGCGGGCGCGGCGCTCGTCGTCAGCGCGCTCGTCATCGGCGGGGGCGCGCTGCTCGGCCTCGCCGGCACGGCGCTCGGGGCGGCCGAACAGGAGGGCGGCCCGCTGCGGCGACTCCGCGCGCTCATCGCGCCGCTGCGTCGCCGCGGAGAGCCGATCGGCCTCGCGCTCGCGCTGGTCCTCCTCGCGCTCCCGATCCTCAGGTTCGTCAGCCTCGAGCAGATCCTGGGCTTCGACGAGTCGATCTACGCCGCCACGTCGCGCTCATGGGTCCTCGGGACGCCGAACTCGGCGTGGAGCTCCGACCGACCTCCGGGCATCTCGGTCCTCGGCGCCCCGATCGCGTGGAGCGGGTGGGACGCCGGGCTGCGGCTCATCGGGCTCGGGTTCGGCCTCGGCGCGGTGGTGGCGGGGTGGGCGCTTGGGCGACGGATGGCCGGCCCGGCGGCCGGGATGCTGGCCGCGCTGCTGATCGCGGCGGTCCCCGGGCTCCAGCTGAACGCTGGGCTCTTCCTCACGGACGTACCGTCGGCCATGCTGATCCTCTGCGTGATGCTCGTCGCGTGGTGGCAGCTCGAGGAACGCCCGCGACCGGACAGGGGACTGCTCCTGCTCGCCCCGCTCGTCGCGGCGGCGTTCTACGTTCGCTACGGGTCGGTGATCCCGATGCTCTTCCTCTCGGCGACCGCCCTGCTCCTGTGGTGGGGGCGGCTCATCGCCGCGTGGCGGCTGACGCTCGCGACGGTGGGGCTCCTGCTCGTGCTCCTGGTGCCCTACCTCGTGCAGTCGACGCTCATGAACGGCGACCCGTTGGCGATCTTCCTCTCGGCGCAGTCGCTCGCTTCTCCGGCGTATCCGGGGGAGGCGCTCGCGCACTACTGGCGCCTGCTGCCCTCCGAGCTCGCCGGCGTCGTCGGGGCCTGGTTCCTGCTCCTGGGCGTCCTCGCCTGGCCGATGTGGATCCTCACCCGCGGCATTGGCGATCGGCGAGTGCGGGCGCAGACCTTCCTGCTGCTGCCGGCGGTCGGGCAGCTGGTGCTCCTGGGGATTGTGGCGCTTCCCCAGGTGAGGTACGTGCTCCTGCCGCTGATGCTGATCCTCATCGCCGGGTCCGTCACCGCGGTCGATCTCGGCATGCTGCTGAGCCATGCGTGGCGCCGCACGCTCCTTGTGGGCGCCGTGGTCGCCATCGTCGTGACCGCGATCGGCTCCGCTGCGGTGATGATGCGACTCCAGGCGGAGGTCACGCCGCTCAGCATGCACCTCGTCGACGCCGCGAGGGTCATCCGTGACGACGCGGCGGGCCGTTCCTGCTCGATCCTCGGCTATCCACCACCCGAGCTCGTCTGGTACTCCGGGTGCGCCGCCCATCACTTCGGCTATCCACCGATTCCCGGCCGCGAGACCGCATTGAGCGGCGAGCGCCGCTATCTCGTCCTCTCGCCGTTCGCGTATGACCGTGAGCCGTCAGGCGCGTTGCGAGAGGCGTACCTCGCTCTCGCCGAGCCCGAGCCGTTCGAGATCGTGCCGAACCGCGTGACCGGGGAACCGGCGCTCGAGGTCTACCGGCTCAGGGCCGCGGACTGACCGATGGCAACCGATCCCGCCGCCGCGGCGTCCTGAGCCCATGCGTCCACACCACCTCGTCGCCGCGCTGCTCGGCCTGGTCCTCGCCGCCTGCGGGGGAACCAGCTCGACGCCACAGACCGACCCGGGAGACGGCGATCCACAGGGAAACTGGCAGCTTGTCGAGGGAACCGTGAACGGCCAGGAGGTCCCGATCCTCGAGGACCACCGGATCACGCTCACGCTGGAGGGATCGCGCGTCGCCGGGACGGCGGCCTGCAACGGCTACGGAGGGACGCTGCGCGTGGAGGGTGGGCGCCTCCGCATCGAGGACCTCGCCCAGACCGCGATGGCCTGCGTGGACGGGGCCGCGATGACGGCCGAGGCGATCTACATAAGCGGCCTCGCCGCGGCGGAGTCGATCGGCCTCGACGGTGACGAGCTCCTCGTCCAGGGCCCTGGGGTCGAGCTGCGCTTCGCTGAGCTCGCTCCTCCACCGACCGCGGAGCTGGTCGACACGGTCTGGACGCTCGAAACGCTCGTCACGGGCGAAGTCGCCGGTTCCGTGGTGGGGGAGCCCGCGACGCTCGAGATCCGCTCTGACGGCACGATCCACGGAGGCACGGGGTGCCGGCAGTTCGACGGGACGTGGCTCGAGCAGGGTGACGAGATCGTCACGCCGTCACTGGCGACCGACGACCGGGCCTGCCCCCCGGAGCTGCAGGAAGCCGACTCGCACGTTCTTGGCGTGATCGGCGACGGCTTTCGGGCGACGGTCGACGGAGACCAGCTCACCCTGACCGATGCGGGCGGCGCCGGCCTGGTCTACAGGGCGGCTGAATAACGAACGACCCGGCGGTTGAACCGCCGGGTCGTATCGGTCTGAAGACCCTCGCGCCTAGCGGCGGAAGCAGTCGCTGCAGTAGACGGGCTTGCTGCCGGTCGGACGGAAGGGCACTCGTGCCTCCTTGCCGCAGCTGTCGCAGGTGGCGCTGAACATCTCGCGCGGTCGGTCGCTGTAGCCACCGCCGCCGTAGCCGCCACCGCCGCCACCGCTGCTGTAGCTACCGGTGCTCTCGCCCCGGGCGGCCTTCTTGGCTGCGCGGCACGACGGACACCGTCGCGGCTCGCTGAACTGGCGGTCCGCATAGAACTGCTGGTCGCTCGCGGTGAACGAGAACTCCTGGTTGCAGTCGACGCAGGTCAGCGCCTTGTCCTGGTAGGTGAACAAAGAAAAACTCCTCTTGCTGCGGCCTCAGCGAGCCATCTCGCCGTTAGCCGTTGAGAGGAGCGATCGTGCTGCCGCGTTTTGTGTGCCCTGTTCGGGCGTTACTGTCCAACAGGATACCACACGCATATTGGCAGTTCCAAGCGTGGCCAAGGCGGCTACGTGGATCAGACTCAGCGGGTCAGTCGTCGAGCTGGAGCACCGAGAGGATGTTGCCGGCCGGATCCTTGAACCACGCGATGGGCGGGCCATTGCCGCGTGCGACGCCGCGCTCGTCCTGGCCGAACCCCTCGCCGTAGCGCTCGAACTCCACGCCGCGCCGCATGAGCTCGTCGACCGTCGCGTCGATGTCCTTCACGGGGAAGTTGAGCGTGGTGTAGGTCGCGGGCTCGTGGTTGTCCTTCGGGTAGATGAGGACGACCTTGTCGCCCCCGAGGTGCACGGTGAGCATCCCGTTCTCCTCCGTCACCTCGAGGCCGAGCGTCTGGCCGTAGAACTCCTTCGCCTTCGGGATGTCGTTGGTCGACAACCCGGAGAAGGCCGGGCTGTCCTTGAGCATGGGGGCTACCTCAGTACGTTGACGGTATGACCCTCGCAGCGCGCCGAACTCATCGATCCGACTACTGAGGCGCCGGCCCGCGAACGCGCGTCTGGCACGCGGCAAGCGCATCACCCAGCTCCCAGAACGTGCCGAGCTTGTCGAAGATGCCGTCGCGCGAGTACGCGCCGAGGAGGTACTGCCCCTGCCGCTGCCACCAGTACAGCTGATAGATCCGATCGTCGGGCGGCAGCCGGAACGTGGCCCACTGCCGGCGCGCCGAGGGGAGGATGCCGGTCGCGCCGATCGCCCGCAGTTCCGTGACGAGGGAGTCGGTGCGACGCTGTTCAGCCGCATCGGAGCGATTGAAGGGCGAGTGGCTCACAGACTTCGAGACCGTCTCGACGAGCGTGTCCAGGCTGAACGGCTTCAGCAGGACGGCGGCGAAGGCGGCCGACTCGGCGCGCGGGGACACGCCAGCCCTGGCCTCCCGGGCGTCCTGGGCGTGGGCGGTCAGCATGATGACCGGCACGGGACGGTCGCGGAGGTGAACCCGTGCTGCCTGCAACCAGCCTTCCCCGTATTCATGGCGTCCGGCGCCATCGAGCAGGATCAGGTCGGGCTCGAGCTTGCCGAGCGCGGTACGGAACGCCTCGCCCGACAGGTCGGAGATGGTGCTGACGGAGTACCCCTCGTCGCTGAGGATGGCTGCGACGACGTCACCGACGTCCTCGTCGTCGTCGACCACCAGGATCGAGGGGCGCTTGTCGCCGCTCATGCTCCGAGTCTACATCCGGTCCAGCGTGCCGTACGCGCGCAGCGTGAGGAACTCGGCGAACGAATCGCTGAGCACGAGCTCGTCCAGGAGGGCGGCCGCATCGGTCCAGGCGTGGTCAGGGAGCGCGGCACGCAGCTTGGCGAGCTCCTCCTCGCGGATGGCGCCATATCGGTCGAGAGTGAGTGGCGACCCGTCGTCGAGCGGAACGGCGTGGACACGCCACTGCCACAGCTGCGAGCGGCTGATCTCGGCGGTCGCCGCGTCCTCCATCAGGTTGTTGATGGCGGCTGCACCGTTGCCCGCGAGCCACGAGGCGAGATAGGCGAGGCCAACCGAGACGTTGGCACGCACGCCGGCCTCTGTGACGGAGGCGCCGGGAATCCGCACGTCGAGGAGGTCGGCTGCCGCGACGGAGACCTCCTCGCGCAGGCGCCCCTTCTGGTTGGGACGGTCGCCGAGGACCGCGTCGAAGACCTCCGTGGCGAGCGGAACGAGGTCGGGATGAGCGACCCACGTGCCGTCGAAGCCGTCCGCGGACTCGCGCTCCTTGTCGGCGCGGACCGCGGCGAATGCTCGCTCGTTGACCGCGGCGTCTCGGCGCGAGGGGATGAACGCCGCCATCCCGCCCATGGCGTGCGCGCCGCGCCGGTGGCAGGTTTGCACGAGCAGGCGGGCGTAGGCGCGCATGAACGGCACGGTCATCGTGACCGCGGCCCGGTCGGGGAGGACGAAGTCGGCGCGTGAACGGAACTTCTTGATGATGCTGAAGATGTAGTCCCAGCGACCGGCGTTGAGTCCCGCGGCATGCTCGCGCAGCTCCCAGAGGATCTCGTCCATCTCGAACGCGGCGGGGATGGTCTCGATGAGCACCGTGGCCCGGATCGAGCCGCGGGGGATGCCCAGGCGCTCCTGCGCCGCGAGGAACGCGTCGTTCCAGAGGCGCGCCTCGACGTGCGACTCGAGCTTGGGCAGATAGAAGTACGGCCCCGAGCCACGCGCGAGCTGCTCCGCGGCGTTGTGGAAGAAGGCGAGGCCGAAGTCGAAGAGCGAGGCGCTCATCGGCTTGCCATCGACGGTGACGTGCGCCTCCTCCAGGTGCCAGCCGCGTGGGCGGATCACGAGCGTGGCGATGTCCGGCTTGAG
>JBDTWT010000104.1:0-6064 GCA_040006555.1 Chloroflexota bacterium | reverse complement strand
CGTACGGCGGCCACGACACCTGGGGCACCCACACGAAGATCAGCGGCACCAGCTTTGCGACGCCGAACGTCGCCGGCGTGGTCGCGCTCATCCGCGGCCGCTTCCCGGGTGAGACCCCGGCGCAGATCGTGACCCGGCTGCTCGGCAGCGTCGACGACATGGGCTATCCGGGCTGGGACAACCGCTACGGGCTGGGTCGGGTGAACGCGGCCCGCGCGCTGGGCGGCGGGACGCCGACGCCGCGAACCTCGACCGGAGACGCGGTCGAGCCGAACAACGCGCTCGGTGCGGCGACGCTCGTCGGCATCGGCACCACGATCAGGCCGTCCATCCATCCCGCCGGCGACATCGACGTCTTCGCCGTGGACGTGCCACAGGCCGGCCGCCTCGACGTGCGCGTCACCGGCGTGACCGACACGGCACGCGTCGTGAAGAGCTCGCTGCCGGTCGATCCGATCGTCGAGCTGTACTCGACGGCCGGGGCGCTCCTCGTCCGAGTCGACAACCAGTGGGAGTCGGGCGTGGAGCTCGCCTCGTACGAGGTCGCCGGGCCCACGCGCATCCTCATCCGGGTCCGGAACTACTACACGAACGGCAACCCCACGGCCTACTCGGTGACGCCCACGTACGTGGACACGATCGCGCCGAGCGCGCTGCTCACCCACCCGACGCCGGACATGAGCACCGTCGGGCGCTGGATCAACCCGGTCGTCGCCTTCAGCGAGCCGGTGCGCGACGTGAATTCGGCGACGGTCACGCTGACCGACATGGCGACGGGGGCGCTCGTCCCGGCGACGGTGACCTACGACGCCGCACAGGTACGGGCGACGCTGGCGCCGCTTTCGCGCCTCGAGGCCGGCCGCCAGTACGCGATCACCGTCGGCAATGGCGTCCGCGACGCCGCCGGCAACGGCGCGATCCCGGGCACCTGGACGATCACCACCAGCGCGAGCATCTTCAGCGACGTGACGGGCAGCGCCTTCGTGACCGAGATCGAGTGGCTCGCGGCGCGGGGGATCACCCTCGGCTGCGGCGGCGACCGGTTCTGCCCGTCGGCGCCCGTCACCCGGGAGCAGATGGCGAGCTTCCTGACCCGCGCCATGCAGCTCCCCGCGGCCAGCACCGACCACTTCAGTGACGACGCCGGCAGCCCGCACCAGGACAGCATCAACCGCCTGGCCGACGCCGGGGTCACCAACGGCTGCGGCGGCAGCCTGTTCTGCCCGGGGGGCTACGTGCTCCGCGAGCAGATGGCGAGCTTCCTCGCGCGGGCCCTCAACCTGCCGGCCACGGGCGCCGACTTCTTCGGCGACGACGCGTCGAGCGGGCACCAGTCCGACATCAACCGCATGGCCGCCGCGGGCGTGTCGAACGGCTGCGCGCCGGGGAGCTTCTGCCCGCTCGAGACGGTGACGCGCGAGCAGATGGCGGCCTTCCTGTACCGCGCCTTCGGGGGCAACTGACCCGGGCCTGATCGCCGGTCACGGAGCGGCCGTCCGCTAGAATGGCGCCGCCCCAAGGAGATCACATGGCCTCGCGTGCGAACGTGCGCATTCATCCGACCGCGGAGGTCTCGCCCGACGCGGTCATCGGCCCCGGGTCCAGCATCTGGAACCAGGCCCAGGTCCGCGAGCGCGCCCGCATCGGCGCCGGCTGCAGCATCGGCAAGAACGCGTACGTCGACGTCGGGGTCGTGCTGGGCGACCACGTGAAGGTCCAGAACAACGTGAGCATCTACCACGGCGTGACCGTCGACGACGGCGTCTTCATCGGCCCGCACGTGTGCTTCACCAACGACCTCATCCCGCGCGCGATCAACGCCGACGGCTCGGCCAAGACCGATGCGGACTGGCAGGTGAGCCCCACGCGCGTGCGGAGCGGCGCGGCGCTCGGCGCGAACTCGACAATCCTGCCCGGGATCACCATCGGCCGCTGGGCCATGGTCGGCTCGGGAAGCGTCGTCACGCGCGACGTGGCCGATCACGAGCTCGTGCTCGGGAACCCCGCCCGCAGGGTGGGGAGCGCCTGCGCGTGCGGCCAGCCGCTTCGCGACGCGGAGGACGGGTCCGCGTTCCGCGGGGCGTGCCCGCGGTGTGGCACTCCGTTCCCGCCGGAGGATGGCGGGTGAGGGTCCTGACGGTGGTCGGCGCGCGCCCGCAGTTCATCAAGGCGGCGCCCGTCAGCCGCATCCTGCGCGAGCAGCACACCGAGATCCTGGTGCACACCGGCCAGCACTACGACGACGCCATGAGCGCCGGGTTCTTCAGGGAGCTGGAGATCCCGGAGCCCGACCTCAACCTGGCGGTGGGGAGCGGTCCGCACGGGGCCGTGACCGGCGAGATGCTCCGGGGCCTCGAGCGGGCGATCCTCGACCACGAGCCGGACGGGGTGCTGGTGTACGGCGACACGAACTCGACGCTGGCCGGGGCGCTCGCCGCGGTCAAGGTCGCCTACGCCGATGGCTCGCGTCCGTGGCTGGCGCACGTCGAGGCGGGGCTTCGATCGTTCAACCAGGCGATGCCCGAGGAGCGCAACCGGATCGTGGCGGATCATCTCGGTGACCTCTGCCTCGCGCCGACCGAGACGGCCATGCGCAATCTCGCGCGCGAGGGCCTCTCGGAGCGCGCGGAGCTCGTCGGCGACGTCATGGTCGACGCGTATCGATGGGCGCTCGAGCGCGCCGGGGACCACCTGCCCGCCGCCGCGCGGGAGCACGGGCGATACGTCCTCGTCACGCTGCACCGCGCCGAGAACGTCGACGATCCGGTCATCTTCGCCCGGCTGGCGGAGGCCCTGCGCGTCGAGATGCCGGTCATCTTTCCCGTCCACCCACGCACGGCCGCAATGCTGGCGTCGGGCGGCGCCCATCTCCCCGAGAATGTCGTCACCATCGACCCGGTCGGCTACCTGCAGATGGTGGCGCTCGAGAAGCGGGCATACGCGATCGCCACCGATTCGGGAGGCGTGCAGAAGGAGGCCTACCTTGCCGGCGTGCCGTGCATCACGCTTCGCTCCGAGACGGAGTGGGTCGAGACGGTCGAGGCCGGCTGGAATCGAGTGGTCGGCTCCGCCCCGGGCTCTCTTGCCGCCGCGCTGAGCGACGTGACCTTCATGCGCCGGGATCGCCCGCGTCCGGACCTGTTCGGCGACGGCCGGACGGCTGCGCGCATCGTCGCCTCGCTCGAGCAGCTGGACGCACGCACGCGACGGCCCGTGCCCGCGCAGGAGGCCGGCGTCTCGTGATCCCGATCGCGCGCCCGCAGCTCGGCGAGGAGGAGAAACGGCTCGTCTGGGAGACGATGGAGTCGGGCCTGCTCGCCCAGGGCCCGCGGGTCCGGGAGTTCGAGGAGCGCTTCGCGGCGCTCATCGGCACGTCACACGCGGTGGCGACGAGCTCGGGCACGACGGCACTGCACCTCGCGCTGCTCGGGTACGGGATCGGCCCGGGCGACGAGGTCATCACGGTGCCCTTCACCTTCATCGCCAGCGCCAACAGCGTGCTGTACACGGGCGCGCGGCCGGTCCTGGTGGACGTGGACGAGCGCGACTTCAACATGGACCCGGCGCTCGTGGAGGCCGCCATCACGCCGCGGACCCGGGCGCTCATGCCGGTGAGCCTGTACGGGCAGCCGGCCCAGATGGAGGCGCTCGCCGAGATCGCGGAGCGCCGCGGCCTCGCGCTGATCGAGGACGCCTGTCAGAGCCACGCGGCGTCCATTGGCGAGCGGCGCAGCGGGACGTGGGGCGCAGGCACCTTCAGCTTCTACCCCACGAAGAACATGACCACCGGCGAGGGCGGCATGCTCACCACCGATGACGGCGAGCTCGCCGAGCGAGTCCGGCTGCTGCGCGAGCACGGCATGAAGGTGCGCTACCACCACGACGTCCTGGGCTACAACTTCCGGATGACCGACATCGCGGCCGCCATCGGCCTCGCGCAGATCGAGAAGCTGGACGGCTACAACCGCCGGCGGCGCGAGATCGCGGCCCGCTACGACGCCGAGCTGCGTGGGGTCGTCACGCCGTACGTGCGGCCCGGCGTCACGCACGTCTACCACCAGTACACGATCCGGGTCCGGGAGCGAGACGCCTTCGCCGAGGCGCTGAAGGCGCGCGGCGTGGGCACCGCGACCTACTACCCGATTCCCGTCCACCGCCAGACCCCGTTCGTGGCCCTGGGCTACGGAAGCGAGTCGTACCCGGTCACCGAGCGCCTCACCGAGCAGGTGCTCTCCATCCCGGTCCACCCGTCGCTCAGCGATGACGAGGTCACGACGGTCATCCGGGCCGTGAACGAGACCGCATCCGAGCTCGGCAGCCTCGAGGTCGAGGCGAGCCGCGCATGAGCGACCCTCGTGGCGGCCCGCTCCGGGCGGGAGTGGTCGGCCTGGGCATGATGGGCCGCAACCACCTGCGCGTCTGGGAGGGCATCGACGGCGTCGAGCTGGTGGCCGTCGCCGATCCCGATCCCGCCGCCCTCGCGCAGGCGACCGCGGGCCGCGAGGTCCGCGGCTACGAGGACGCCGGGCGCATGTTCGCCGTGGAGCAGCTCGACCTCGTCTCCGTGGTTGCCCCCACGAGCCTGCACCTGCCGGTGACGGTCGCCGCCCTCCGAGCGGGCGCGAACGTGCTCGTCGAGAAGCCGATCGCGTCCACGCGCGAGGAGGCGCTCGAGCTGATCGCCGCGGCCGAGGCCGCCGGCCGGATGCTGACGGTCGGACACATCGAACGCTTCAACCCCGCCATCCGCGAGCTGCGCCGCCGCCTCGCCGAGGGCGAGCTTGGCCGCATCTTCCAGATCAACGCGACGCGGCTCGGCCCCTTCCCGGCGCGGATCCGCGACGTCGGGGTGGTGGTGGACCTCGCCCCGCACGACCTCGACGTCATGCGCTACCTCATCGGCTCCGAGCCCATCCGCCTCTACGGCGAGACGGAGCGCCGGATTCATACCGAGCACGAGGACCTGTTCAACGGGATCATGAAGTTCGAGAACGGCGTGATCGGCGTGCTCGACATCAACTGGCTCACTCCGACGAAGAAGCGGACGCTCACCGTCACGGGCGAGCGGGGCATGTACGTCGTCGACTACATCACCCAGGACCTCGTCTTCTACGCGAACCCCGATGCGTCGGAGGGTCCCGCGCCCCCGGCCGCCGCCGACGCCGGTGCGGCGCCCGCGTCGGTCTCGGAGGGGGAGATGACGAAGCTGGTCATCCAGCGCCGTGAGCCCCTGGCCGTCGAGCTCGAGGAGTTTGCGCGGGCCGTGCGCGATGGCGCGCCGCCACCGGTCGACCCCCGCGACGCGATGATCGCCCTGCTGCTGGCCCGCAAGATGGTCGAGTCCGCGACCACGGGCGAGGTCGTCGCCGGGCCGGCGCTCCAGACCGCCCTCTCGTGAGGATCGCCGTCGTCGGCCTCGGGCACATCGGCCTTCCCCTCGCCGTCCAGTACGCCTCGCGGGGCCACGAGGTCATCGGTGTCGACATCGACCGCGGCGTGGTGGACGCCATCAACGGCGGGACGTCCCCCCATCTCGACGAGCAGGCCCTCATCGATCGGGTGCCGGCGCTCGTGGCGTCGGGAAGCCTGCGGGCGACCACCTGGGAGAAGGACGACGCGATTCGGGAGGCGGAGGCCGTCGTCGTGATCGTCCCGGTCGTGGTGGACGAGCATCGGAAGATCGACTTCGGGCCGATCGACGCCGCCACGCGCGACCTCGCGAGCCGCGTCCAAGCCGGCACGCTGGTGATCTACGAGACGACGCTGCCGGTCGGCACCACTCGGACCCGGTTCGGTCCCGCGTTGGCGCAGGGGAGCGGCCTCGAGATCGACCGCGAGATCTTCCTCGCGTTCAGCCCCGAGCGCGTGCTCGTCGGGCGCGTGTTCGAGGACCTGCGTCGCTATCCGAAGGTTGTGGGCGGCACCAGCGAGGAGAGCACGCGTCGCGCGGTCGCCTTCTACGAGGCCGTCCTGGAACCGGGCACCGAGGTGATGGCCGTGGCGAACGCGGAGACCGCGGAGATGACGAAGCTGGCCGAGACGACGTACCGCGACGTGAACATCG
>JBDTWT010000103.1:0-6112 GCA_040006555.1 Chloroflexota bacterium | reverse complement strand
CCGCCGCGATGATCTGGGCCATGTACATCGTGGCCGCCGAGAAGATGGGCGTGCCCCGCGCCCAGCTCACGGGGACACTCCAGAACGACATCCTCAAGGAGTTCATCGCGCAGAAGGAGTACATCTTCCCGCCGGCGCCGTCGCTGAAGCTCGTCACCGATACGGTCGAGTGGGGCACGCGCGAGCTGCCGCACTGGAACACGATCTCGATCTCGGGCTACCACATCCGCGAGGCGGGCTCGACCGCGGTGCAGGAGCTCGCCTTCACCATCGCCGACGGCATCGCCTACGTGGAGGACGCCCTCGCGCGGGGCATGCGCTTCGACGACTTCGCGCCGCGCCTGTCGTTCTTCTTCAACAGCCACAACGACTTCTTCGAGGAGATCGCCAAGTTCCGTGCCGCGCGGCGCATCTGGTACAAGCTCGCCACCGAGCGCTTCGGTGCCGAGAACGAGCGGTCGACGTGGATGCGCTTCCACACCCAGACCGCGGGGGTATCGCTCACCGCGCAGCAGCCCCTCAACAACCTGACGCGCGTCGCCATCCAGGCGCTCGCGGGCGTCATCGGCGGCACGCAGTCGCTCCACACCGATGCGTACGACGAGGCGTGGGCGGTTCCCTCGGAGGAGGCCGCCATGCTCGCCCTGCGGCAGCAGCAGATCATCGCCGAGGAGTCCGGCGCGGCGAACACCGTCGACCCGCTCGCCGGCTCCTACTTCGTCGAGACCCTCACGAACCAGACCGAGCAGCGCGCCTGGGCGTACATCCGACAGATCGACGACATGGGCGGCATGGTCCGGGCGCTCGGGGCGGGATTCCCGCAGGCCGAGATCGCCGATGCCGCCTACGAGCAGTCGCGAGAGCTCGAGGCGCACGAGCGCGACATCGTGGGCGTCACGCGCTACGCCGATCCGAACGAGGAGCTCCGCATCCCCCTGCTGGCCATCAGTCCCGAGCAGGAGCGCCGCCACCTCGACCGCCTCGCGCGCGTTCGCGCCGAGCGCGATGCCGATGCGCACGCCGCCGCCATGCGCCGCCTGGAGGCCGAGGCCACGCGCGGCGAAGTGAACCTCATGCCGGCCATCGTCGAGGCCGTCACCGCGTACGCCACGATCGGCGAGATGTGCGGCGTCCTCCGCCGCGTCTACGGCGAGTACCGGGAGCCCCTCGCCGTCTAGGTGTCAGGCGCCCGCCGGGCCGCGCGAGGCAGGCGCGACGTGGCCGCCGACCCCGGCCGGGAACCGCGGCCGGCGGATGCGGGGCACGCTCTCCACGCCGCGCCTCCCCCGATGCGAAGCGTGCCGGACCGCCGATTACTGCGCGCTTACTGCGCGCCGTACCATCGGGACGTGAAGCTCCACCTCGTCGACGCCACCTTCGAGCTGTTCAGGGCCTTCTACTCGAGGCCGATGGAGCACGGGCCGGACGGACGGCCCACGAATGCGGTCCATGGGCTCCTGGACTCGATGCTTTCCCTCCTCCGAGAGCCGGACGTGACGCACGTCGGCGCGGCCACCGACTACGTCATCGAGTCGTGGCGCAACGACGTCTACCCCGGCTACAAGTCGAGCGCCGGCATCGATCCCGACCTGCTGGCGCAGTTCAGGGATGCCGAGCGAGCGCTGCGCGCCATCGGCCTCAGGGTGTGGCCGATGGTCGAGGACGAGGCGGACGACGGGATCGCGACCGCACTCGCCCACTTCGGCGACGACCCGCGCGTCGAGCAGGTCATCGTGTGCAGCGTCGACAAGGACCTCGCGCAGCTCGTGGAGGGGGAGCGCGTCGTCCTCCGCGACCGGATGCGTCGTGTCACGTACGACGAGGCGGGTGTGATCGCCAAGTGGGGCGTCCGACCGACGAGCATCCCCGACTACCTCGCGCTGGTGGGTGACAGCAGCGACGGGTATCCGGGCCTGCCGGGCTGGGGCGCCAAGAGCGCGGCCGCCCTCCTGGCGCGCTGGGAGCACCTCGAGGCGATCCCCGCGTCGCCGCTCGAGTGGGACGTCCCGCTCCGGAACGCGAGCCGCCTCGCGGCCGCGCTCGACCAGCAGCGCGCCGAGGCGTACCTCTACCGGCGCCTGGCGATCCTCAACCGCGACGCGGCGATCGAGGATGTCACGCGCACGCTGGACGACCTGGAGTGGCGCGGGGTGCCCCGCGACGAGTTCCTCGCGCTGTGCGCCGAGCTCGGCTTCGACCGGATCCGCGAGCGGATCCACCGCTGGGCGGCCTAGAGCAGCCGGCTCACGATCAGCTCGGCGGCCGCGACGTCCTGGATCGCGAGCCCGACCGACTTGAAGGCGGTGACGGCATCGGGAGGCCGCTCCGACACCCACGCCGGGTCGACCGAGCCGATTTCGACGAGGGCATCCTCGCGGACGAGGCCGCGCTCGATCGCAGCGACCAGGTCCCCCGCCTCCGCCATCGCCGCCTCCCGCGAGTCGACCGCCACGAGCGAGGCGCGCGCGAAGAGCTCCGGCGGCAGCTCGACCATCCCCAGCCGATAGGCGCCGACGCCGTTGACGTGTGCGCCGTCACGGAGCCATGCGGCGTCGAAGACCGGCGTCGACGACGTCGTCGCGCAGCACACCACGTCGGCGGGCCGGACGGCGTCCTCGGCGCTCTGCACCGGCTCGACCTCGAGCCCGAGTTCGGCGCTCATCCGCCGCGCGAACGCCTCGCGCCCCTCGGCCCCGCGGGCATGGACGAGGACGCGGCGGATCGGCCGCGCGGCGAGGACGGCCCGCAGCTGCCACTCGGCCTGGGCGCCGACGCCGATGATCGTGGCCACCGAGGCATCGGCTCGCGCGAGGAGGCGTGTCGCGACGCCGGAGGCGGCGCCGGTGCGCATCGCGGTGAGCGTCGGCCCGTCGATGAGGGCCATCGGGCGACCGGTCTCGGCGTCGAACCAGACGACCACGGCCTGCACGGTCGGCAGCCCACGATCCGCGTTGGCGGCGACGACGGTGACGAGCTTCACGCTGATGCCGGACGCGCCCGTCCGGATGCCGGGCATGAGCAGGAGGTCGCCGGCATCCACCGGCAGGTGGATCCGCTGCGGCGAGCGGTCCCGCCCGGCCACCACGTCACGGTAGGCGGCTTCGACGGCGTCCAGCATGTCGGCCATCGGCACGGCGCGGCGGATCTCGTCGCCGGAGAGGAATGGCAGTCCGTCGGTCGTCGTCGGCATCGGCGCTAGAGTCTACGGGCGCGCGCGCACGCGGCACAGCGCTTGCGAATGCTGTGCGCACGAGGAGGACCAATGAACATCGACGACGTGGTTGACGACCTCTCGAAGCGTGCCGACACGGTCGGCAGCGAGTTTCGGGACTTCGTCTGGCTGCTGAAAACGCTCGCCCTGGGCGCGGTCATCGGCGCGGTGTACACCGAGCTGCGGAAGCCACCGCAGCATCGCACGTGGCACGGCAGGCTGCTTGGCGTCGTGCCTTACGACCTGCGCCTGCCGAAGCTCGACGACCTGCGCCGGGCCTACTGGAACCCGCGCTCCCAGAAGATCTTCACCGACCGGCCGCTCGGCGTGGGCTGGGCCGTGAACGTCCCGACGCTGCTCCGACGGCTCGGCGTCACGGGCAGCCGCCGACGCAAGACGGCGGCGAGGGGCACCGGCCGCTAGGTGCGCTAGCATCGGGAGCCGATGAGCTGGTTCCCGCTGCTCCTGGCGATCCACGTCTTCCTGGCCGTGTTGATGCTGCTTCCGAGCGTCGTCCTGCCCTTCGTGCTTCGGCGCACGGGGCCGCAGGCGAGCCCGCTCACCCGCGCGCTGATGACCATGCAGGGGAGTGGAATGCTCGTCATCGGCGCTGGGCTCGCGGCGACCGGGCTGGCGATGCTCTGGATCCTCGGGCCCCAGCTGCTGGCCCAGCCCTGGTTGATCGCCGCACTTTCGCTCTATGCCGTCAACCTCGCCGTGGCGGCCCTCATCAGCCGGCCGAACCTGCGCCGCATGGTCGGCATCGGCTCGAGCGGAGATGGAACGGTGGCAGAGGCCTCCTGGACGCGGCTCGCCCGGCGCCAGCGACTGCTGGCGTACGGGATGGCGGGCGCCATCGGCGTCATCGGGCTCCTCATGAGCACGAAGCCCCGATTGTGGTGAGGCGGCCTCAGAAGTTCGGGATCGGCAGCTGCCGACCGGCCAGCCAGAAGATCAGGATCACCACGAGGAACAGGGCGATCAAGAAGAAGACCACCCATCGCACGACTTCCACGCGCGCCCTCCCATTGCGTACCCCCGGGGATTCTAGGCCCCCGGCATCCGGTACCGCGATGATCCTTTCGGGGAACGGAACGCCGCGGTGACGCTCCGGCTCCACGACGCGCGTCGCGGAGGGCTCCACGCGTTCGAGCCCGTTGGCGACGGCCCGATCGGCCTCTACGTGTGCGGCGTCACGCCGTACGACACCGGGCACCTCGGTCACGCGTTCACCTACGTGAGCTTCGACGTCATGCACCGGTACCTCGAGTACCTCGGCCACGACGTCGTGTACGTGCAGAACCTGACCGATGTCGACGACGACATGCTGCGCCGCGCGCGCGACACCGGAGAGGACTACCTCGCGCTCGGTAACCGGCACGTGACCACGTTCCTCACCGAGATGGCGGCGCTGAACTGGCTGCCGCCGGACCACTACCCGCGCGCGACCGAGCACATCCCGCAGATGCAGGAGCTCGTCGGCAGGCTCATGGAGCGCGGGCTGGCCTACGCCGGTGAGGGGAACGTCTACTTCAGCGTCGATGCCTACCCGACGTACGGCGAGCTGTCGCACCTGTCGCGGGACGAAATGCTGCCGATCGCCAACGAGCGCGGGAACGTGCCGGACATGCCCGGCAAGCGCAACCCGCTCGACTTCGTCCTCTGGCAGCGCTCGCTGCCGGACGAGCCGGCCTGGGACTCGCCGTGGGGCTCCGGACGGCCGGGCTGGCACCTCGAGTGTTCGGCCATGAGCATGGCGTACCTCGGGTCGCAGTTCGAGATCCACGGCGGCGGCGAGGACCTGACCTTTCCCCACCACGAGTCGGAGCTCGCGCAATCTGAGGGAGCCACCGGCCGGCGGCCGTTCGTCGCGCATTGGACGCACGCGGGCATGCTCGGCTACGCGGGGGAGAAGATGAGCAAGTCCCTCGGCAACCTCGTCCTGGTGCGGGACCTCCTGCGCACGTATCCGGGCGACGCGATCCGCCACTACCTCGTCTCGCACCACTACCGCTCCGAGGTCCACTACGCCGAGGCGGACCTCGCCCGCTCCGCCGATGCGGCCGCGATGCTCCGTGAGGCGTGCCTGCGCGCCGAGCAGCTCGAGCCGGCGCCGGCACAGGCCGACGTCCCCTCGCTCGATCCCGCCGTGGCCGAGCACCGCGCGCGGTTCCTCGCCGCCATGGACGAGGATCTCGACACGCCCCGGGCAATGCCCGCGCTCGTCGCCCTCGCGGAGCTGGCCCTCGGGCAGGGCAATGCCCCGGTCGCGGCCCAGGCCGGCTGGATGGTGCGCGAGCTCGGCGCGCGCATCCTCGGCCTGCGCCTCGGAACGCCGCCAAGCAACGGGCTGCGCTGGGCCGACGCCGCGTGAGCGGCCCCGAGGACGACGTCCCCGTCAGCGTGCGGCTGGGGCAGGTCGTCGCCCCGGAGGACCCGGAGGACTGGACCCGGCCGCTCACCTGGGTGGCGGCCCTCGGGATGCTCGCCGCACCCGTCGTCGCCGTCGCCTGGTTTCTGGCAGCCCGACCGCAGACGGCCGACCCCGAGCCGATGACCGCGCTCCTCGCGGCGACCCTCGCCGCCGCGGCGACCGCGGCGGGCGCCACGCAGCTGGGCCGAGGCCGAGCCCTCGCCGGCACACTGGTGGCCGGCCTCTTCGCCGCGCTGGCCACGATCGCCGTGGGAGCGGTCCTCGCCGGCGAGCGCCAGCTCGCCAGCCCGTCGCCGACGTTGGCCCACGCGATCGTCGGGTCGCTCGCGGGCCTTGGCGGGGCCGCGGTCGGATCGGCCGTGCTACTGGTCGCGGCGCGGGTCCGCTCGCGCCTCGCCCGCGCCGTGCCCGCGCTGGCCGCGGCCGCGGTCGCCGCCGTGCTCGCCCTCGAGCTGCTGGCGCGCTGA
>JBDTWT010000102.1:0-6132 GCA_040006555.1 Chloroflexota bacterium | reverse complement strand
GGCAGATCGGTCACCCAGCAGCCGATGTGCACGCGCCGGTGCTGATGTGCCACGCCGCCAGGCGCGGGCGAGGAGCGAGGTGGCTCCATGCCGCTCGGTGGCTGATGTGCCACGCCGCCAGGCGCGGGCGAGGCGCGGGCGAGGCGACGGCCCGGGCAATCAGTCGAGAAGGCGCCAGATGAGTGGGCCGCGCTCGTAGACGAGCTCGAACTCGTCCGACGACCCGAAGTCCACGGGTGTGGGACACGGCTGCGGGCGAGTGCCGTCGACCACGTACGTCGCGCCGTAGCGCCGCACGAGGGCGGCGGACAGGACCGGATCGCCTCCGCAGTAGATCGTGACCACGTCGCTGATGCGCTCGTCCGGCCGGTAGCCGAGGTTCGCGATATAGGGGCCGAAGGTGGTCAGCCGGCGCCGCCCGGCGGCATCGGTCAGGGAGTTGACCCACCCGTCGGTCACGAAGACCGCGTCCGGCGGCGTTCCCTCCCGCACCCAGTCCACCGCGTCGAGCTCCGCGGCGGTCATGACCTGGAGGTTCGACGTCGCCGTCCATGCCGCCACGAGCAGCGGCGCCGGGACGCTCAGGAGGAGGACTGCGGCGACCGCGGGCATCGGCCAGCGCCGCACGAGCCACGCGGCGAGGATGGCGACCGCGATCCACATCGCCTGGAAGTACTTGTTCATGTCGAAGTCGATGACGCTCACCTGGACCACGTTGGGGATGACGAAGAGGCCGATGACCCACGCGGCGAGGAAGGGCCGCAGCGGCAGCCTCGGCATGTACAGCGCGACCAGCGCGAGGAGGAACGGCACGCCGAGGTTCGTGACGTAGAAGAAGAGGACGGCGACGAACCCGTCCTCGCGCGGCGCCGATGGCCACAGGTTCACGAGCTGCAGGGATCCCGATCCAGAGGCCTGGAGGGCGGGGGCGATCACGAACGGCAGCGCGAGGACGTACGGCCCCAGCAGGAGGGCCGCGTTGCGCGGCGCGTCGCGGTCGAGCAGACGGCCGCCCGTCACGACCCACGCGAGGGCGAGGAGGGGGAAGACCGGGAAGAAGAAGAAGTGGAATGGCGCGAGGAGGGCGCCGAGCATCCCGGCGAGCCCGATGACCCACGTCCGGTCCCGCGCTCCCGCGAGCCGGTGCCGGGCGGTCGGGAGTCCGTGGACCACTAGGAGCACGGCCCCGATCAGCATGGGAAGCCCCGCGGTCGTCGCGCGGTGCGCCAGGAGCCCGGTGCCCATCACCGACGGGATGCGGAAGTACGGCCACCCGGTCAGCCACTGGTTGTCGTAGCTGCTGGCGGCGATGAGGTCGAGCGGTGAGCGGCCGGGCGCCGTGAGGTCGCCGATGAACCGGATGTAGCCCATGCCGCCGCCGAAGACGGCGATGACCGCCGCGAGGGCGGCGACGCGGCGCGCATGGGGCCCGCGGAGGAGGGCCCGCGCCAGCGAGTAGACCAGCAGCGAGAGCGCCGCCGCGAGCACGGACGACTGCATGACCATCGCGGGGACCGAGAAGATGCCGGCCGCGAGGGCGAGGATCGCCGCGTGGAAGTCGGCGAACCAGTGGTAGACCAGCGGGACGCCGGCGAAGTACGGGACCTCGGGCGGGAAGTTTGCCCCGGCGTTGAGGGTCTCGGCGATCGAGAGATGCACCCCGAGGTCGCTCCAGTTCGACCCGCCGGAGCTCACGCCGTCCGGCGTCACGCGCCACATGCCGACCCCCAGGACCAGCGCCACGAAGCCGCCGGCGGCCGCCGCCACCGCGAGCGCCGGACCGGCCCGGCTCAGCCGCGGACGATGCGGCAGCCGTCCCCGCGCCGCCGCGGCCACGACCGGCACGGCCAGCGCCGCGGCCGCCAGGAAGATGCCGGCGCGGGTGTACCCGCCGGTGAGCTGGCTCAGCCAGTAGACGAGGTGCGTCGAGACGGCCACCGACAGGACGACGGCGAGGCCCAGCCGTCCCGGCAGGTCGAGTCGCGATGGCAGCAGCGCCAGGAGTGACCAGCCGGGCAGGAACAGGAGCAGCGGCCAGGCCAGGAGGATGGCGAGGACAGGGACGAACCAGGCGACCGCAAGTGACGTGGCCACGGCAATCGCGGCGGCGGCGCCGCGGCCGATCGGGGTCCGCATCGGCTGCGGATCATACGCGGCCACCCTAGACTCACCGCCCATGCGCACGCGGAGAGGATCCTTCACGCCGCTGCTGGCCGTCGGCGGCATCGGCCTCGTCGTGGCGCTGGCGCTCCTGGTGAGCACCGGTCTCAGCGACCCGTTCGACGCGGGGGTCATCGGGGCGGTTCGCTCTCCCGGGCTGTCGGGCCTCCTCGCGCCGCTGCGCCAGATCTCCGAGCTCGGCTCGACCTGGGCCGTGGCCGTGGTGGCCGTCGTGACGCTCGGCCTGGCGCTCACGATCGGACCGTGGCGCCACGGCGTGGCCGGCGCGCTCACCATGGTGCTCGCCTCGATCCTGAACGGCAGCATCAAGCTCGCGATCGCGCGGGAGCGGCTCGAGCTGCTCATCGAGGAGCGTGGCTTCAGCTTTCCGTCCGGCCACGCCGCCCTGGCCATGGTCGCGTACGGGATCCTGGCGGTGGTGATTGGGCGCTCGCGACTCCCGCGCGCCGTCCGGGCGGCGCTCATCGGCGCCCTCCTGCTCCTCGTTCTCCTCATCGGCCTGTCCCGGATCTGGCTGGGCGTGCACTACCCGACGGACGTGGTCGCGGGCTGGACGGCAGGAGCGGTGATCGTGCTGCTCTACCGCTGGTTCACGCGGCCCGTCTCCCGGGAGCCGGCCGAGGCCGCCGCGCTGGACACGAACGCCCCGCCCGTATGATTCGGCCGATGGACGACGGAGGCGCCCCCTTCGAGGAGGCGATCAGATCACTGCTCAGCGAGGTCGGGGAGGATCCGGCTCGGCAGGGCCTGGCCCGCACGCCGGAGCGGGTGCGCCGCATGTACCGGGAGCTGACCGCGGGCTACGCCGTCGATCCCGATGCGCTCATCAACGACGCCACGTTCGACGTCGCCTACGACGAGATGGTGGTCGTGCGGGACATCGAGTTCTTCTCGCTCTGCGAGCACCACCTCCTCCCGTTCCACGGGAAGGCCCACGTGGGGTACCTGCCGCGCGGCCGCGTCATCGGCCTCTCGAAGATCCCGCGCATCGTCGACATGTACGCGCATCGGCTCCAGGTCCAGGAGCGGCTCACGGTCCAGATCGCCGATCTGCTCATGGACCGGCTGGATCCCAAGGGCGTCGGCTGCGTCGTCGAGGCGCTCCACATGTGCACGGTCATGCGCGGCGTCAAAAAGCAGCAGGCGACCATGGTGACCTCGGCCATGCTCGGCCGATTCCGGACCGACGAGAAGACCCGGAGCGAGTTCCTCACCTTCATCGGGCGCTCCTCCGATCGTTGACCGATGCCGTACGCGACGCCCCTGACCGACGCGGAGGCCGATGAGGCCCTGCGGGCACTACCGGCCTGGTCTCGCGACCGCGCCTCGATCCGGCGGACGGTCGAGTTGCCGACCTTCCGGGCGGCGATCGCGCTCGTGGCTGCCGTGGCCGACGCGGCCGAGGCGGCCGACCACCACCCCGACATCGACATCCGGTGGAAGCGAGTGAGCTTCCGCCTCACGACCCACGCGGCGAAGGCCCTCACCCGGCGCGACGTCGACCTGGCGGCGCGCATCGACGAGCTGGTCGCTCGAGAGGGCGGGATAGAATCGCCGAGCCGATGAACGACGAGCGAGCCACGGACCGATCCACCCCGATCCGCGTCCTCATCGCCAAGCCCGGGCTCGACGGCCACGATCGCGGAGCCAAGGTGCTCGCGCGCGGCCTGCGCGACGAGGGGTTCGAGGTCATCTACACCGGGCTGCGGCAGACGCCGGAGATGATCGCTGACGCGGCTGAGCAGGAGGACGTCGACATCGTGGGCCTGTCGATCCTCTCCGGCGCGCACATGGCGCTCCTCCCGCGCACCGTCCAGCTGCTCCGCGACCGCGGCATGGACGACGTGCTGGTGGCGGCGGGCGGGATCATCCCGGACGCCGACATCGTGAAGCTCAAGGAGGCCGGCGTCGCCGAGATCTTCGGCCCCGGGACGAGCATCGGCCAAATCGCGCGCTACTTCCGGGAGAACGCCCGGCGCCCCTCGTGAGCCAGGCGTCCGACCCGCTGGTCGAGTCCGTCGCGGGCGGGGACCGCCTCCCGCTGGCGCGGCTGCTCACGCGCATCGAGAACCGCGACCCGACGCTCCGCCCGTCGTTGGCGCCGCTCTTCGCGGCCGGCCGTGGCGGCCACCTCGTTGGCATCACCGGGCCGCCGGGGAGCGGCAAGTCGACGCTCGTGAACGCCCTCATCGGGGAGTGGCGGCGTCGCGGGCGCCGCGTCGGCATCCTGGCGGTCGACCCCTCGTCCCCCTACACGCGCGGCGCCATCCTCGGCGACCGGATCCGGATGATGGACCACGCCGCGGACCGCGACGTCTTCATGCGCTCGATGGCATCCCGGGGCGAGCTGGGCGGCATCGCGGCGACGACCTGGCTCGCGGCCGCGGCACTGGACGCAGCGGGCTTCGACCCGATCCTGGTCGAGACGGTGGGCGCCGGCCAGTCCGAGGTGGAGGTCGCCCGCCTGGCGGAGACGACCGTCGTCGTCGAGGCGCCCGAGATGGGGGACGAGGTCCAGGCGATCAAGGCCGGGCTGCTCGAGGTCGCGGACCTCGTCGCGGTGAACAAGGGCGACCGGCCGGGCGCCGACCGGGCGGCTCGCCAGCTGCGCGCGATGCTGTCGACCGCCGGCGGCCGGATCCAGCGCTCGCCACCGCAGGTACTGGTCACGACGGCCACGACCGGCGACGGCGTGCCCGCGCTGGCGGATGCAATCGACGCCCACCGGTCCGCTGCCCGCTCACCCCTCGCCGCGCGAGAGCGGGCCGTGAACCAGATCCGCAGTGCACTCTCGGAGCTGGCCCGCGAGCGCGCCGACGCCTCCTCGACCTGGGACCAGGTCGTCGACGCCGTTGCCGCTCGTGAGCTGGACCCGCTGACCGCCGCCGAGCAGTTCCTGGACCATTGATCTCCCCGAGTTGTCGCCCAGCGGCAGTAACTACGAGGATGAGGCGGATTCGACGCGCTGCCTGGTCGTCGCTTGCGCGCGGGGTCAATTCTCGATCGTCGCGCCGGGTCCTCGGGGGGTCTGCTTCGTAGTTAGTGCCGCTCCGCGGCAAGCGGCGAGAGCCGTGCGGCCGGTTGGCGCCCGCAAAGTAACAACTCCCACCTGGTGGCTATGGCGGTCTGCGCGTGACCGCTGGTACCCTGCGAACCGATGAGCCCCATGAAGATCCAGCGCGTATTCGTCATCGGCGCGGGCCTGATGGGCCACGGCATCGCGCAGGTGAGCGCGGTGGCCGGGAAGCAGGTGACGCTCGCCGACCGGACCGAGGAGCTCGCCGAGAAGGGTGCCGCGCGCGTCGCCGCGAACCTGAAGCGCCAGGTCGAGAAGGGGAAGCTCGACTCTGTCACCGCCAGCGAGATCATCGACCGCATCTCGACGGCCGAGGGCACCGACCGGGCGTCCGGTCACGACATCGTGATCGAGGCGGTGTTCGAGGACGAGGCGGTCAAGCGTGAGACGTGGCAGGCGCTGAGCCGATCCGCCGACCCCGATGCGATCTTCGCCTCCAACACCAGCAGCATCAGCATCACCGGCCTCGCGACGGCGACCGATCGCGCGCCGAGGTTCATCGGCCTCCACTTCTTCTCGCCGGTGCCGGTGATGAAGCTCATCGAGATCATCAGGGGCCTCGAGACCGACGACGCCACCCACGAGGCGGCCCGCGGCTTCGCGGAGGACCTGGGCAAGACGGTGATCGAGTCGCGTGACATGCCCGGGTTCCTCGTGAACCGCATGCTCGGCCCGTTCATCAACGAGGCGATCTTCGCCCTCATGGAGTCCACGGGGACCGCGGAGGACATCGACACCGGGGCGCGCCTCGGCCTCAACCACCCGATGGGGCCGCTTGAGCTGTCCGACTTCATCGGGAACGACGTGATGCTCGGCGTCATGGACGTGCTGTACCGCGGCTTCGGCGATCCCAAGTTCCGCGCGGCGCCGCTCCT
>JBDTWT010000101.1:0-6347 GCA_040006555.1 Chloroflexota bacterium | reverse complement strand
ACATCGTCCAGAACCACGGACTCCAGCTGATGGCGGTGTTCGCCATGGAGCCACCGGTCGAGTTCAGGGCGGAGGACCTGCGCGACGAGAAGCTCAAGGTCCTGCGAGGCGTGAAGCCGATGACCCCCGCGGAGGTTGCCGCCAACACGGTCCGTGGCCAGTACGTGTCGGGGTGGGTCGAGGGTGAGCGCATCGGCTCCTACCGCGACGAGCCCGAGGTGCGCCCCGACTCCGAGACCGAGACCTTCGTCGCCCTCAAGCTCGGCATCGACTCATGGCGCTGGGCGGGCGTCCCGTTCTACCTGCGGACCGGGAAGGCGCTTCCGAGCCGCGTGACCGAGATCGCGGTTCAGTTCAAGCGCGCGCCGCTCACCCTCTTCGCCCGGGCCGGCGTCTCGCAGGTCGAGCCGAACGTCCTCGCCATTCGCGTGCAGCCCGACGAGGGCATCCTCCTGCGTTTCGGCGCCAAGGTGCCGGGCCAGGGGCTGCAGATCCGGAGCGTGAACATGGACTTTCGCTACGGCGCGAGCTTCGCGGTCGACTCGCCCGACGCGTACGAGACGCTCCTGCTCGACGCGATGGTCGGCGACCCGAGCCTCTTCACCCGCGACGACGAGGTCGAGCGCGCCTGGGAGATCCTCGATCCGATCCTCACGGCCTGGGCATCGGGCGAGGGCGGCCGGCTCCACTTCTACGCGGCCGGCAGCTGGGGCCCGCCGGCCGCCGACGAGCTACTGGAGCGCGACGGGCGAACCTGGCGCCGGCCATGACCCGCACGACCGCCGCCGACGAGCAGTCGCTTCATCGGCACCTCATGCGCTTCGGTGAGGCGGAGAGCCTCACGACGCCCATGTGGGAGGAGCGCGACACGAGCGTCCACGCCGTCGCCCAGCACCTGTCCTCCCTGTGGGACGCATCGGCGGCCGCCACCGGGTCCGAGCCGGTCGTCGGGGAGAAGGGCATGCCGCACGCGCGCGCATCGGTCCTCAACCTCATTGTGACGGTCGTCGACGACGCCGCGGCCGACCGCGTGGTCCACACCCTGGGGGCGCTCGGGGTCCGTCACCCGTCTCGGGCGATCATCCTGGTTCCGCAGCCGGGCTCCGGCGCCCGTCCCATCGACGCCCGCATCAGCACGCATTGCAACGACGTGGCGGGCGGTGGCGACCGCGTCTGCTACGAGGAGGTCGTGCTCACCGTGCGGGGAGATGCGGCTGCGCACCTGTCCGGCGTGGTCGCGCCGCTCCTGATCCACGACCTGCCGACCAGCGTCTGGTGGCCCGGCGACCCTCCCTTTGCCGACCCGGTCTTCGACCAGCTGGTCGAGATGGGCGACCATCTCATCGTCGACTCCTCGGACTTCGGCGACCTGCTCGGCGGAATGCGGCGCCTGGCGAACGTGCGGCGTCGCAGCGGCGTCGGCGATCTCGCCTGGGAGCGCCTGCGCTGGTGGCATGAGCTGACCGCGCAGTTCTTCGACGCGCCGCGCTTCCGGCGCTACCTCCCGAACCTGAGCCGGCTGCACATCCGATACGCGGTCGCGCCGCCAGCGTCGCGGCCGCAGCGGAACGACGACTTGGCCCCGGGGGTGGCGGCACCGATGACCCAGGCGCTCCTCTACGCCGGCTGGATCGCCACCCGGCTCGGCTGGAAGCGGCACCGCACGCTCGAGTCCCTCGACGCGGGCGGGTTCCGCCTCCGCCTCGACGGCCGCTACGAGATGGTCGAGTTGGTGGTCCAGCCGACCGTGACCGACAAGGTCCGCCCCGGCGAGCTCCTGTCCGTGCGCCTGGCCTCGGTCGGCGAGGCCGGCGCGGCGCAGTTCATCATCGACCGGGAGCAGGGCCACGCCGTCGTCGCCACCAACGCCGACGGGATGACCGCGCTGCTTCGGCGAGTGTCGATGGAGACGCCCGGGGAGGCCGAGATGCTCAGCTCGCAGCTCACGATGGACGTCGTCGACCCGCTGTACGAGGCGGCGCTGCGCGCCGCGGCGATCCTGCTTGCCTCGGCGCGCGAGGCGGCGGCGTGACGCGCTTCACGGTCCTTCGGGATCCATCCGCGGTGGCGGTGGCCAGCGCGGACCGCTTCGTGGCCACGGTCGCCGGAGCGATCGAGGAGCACGGCGTCGCCCGCGTGGCGCTCTCCGGTGGCGGCACACCGAAGCAGGTGTACCCGCTCCTCCTCGAGCCGGCACGCCGCGACGCGGCCGACTGGAGCCGGGTCGAGTGGTTCTGGGGCGACGAGCGGGCGGTGCCACCCGACCATCCCGAATCGAACTTCGGGGTCGCCTACAGCATGCTGCTCTCGCAGCTGCGCGACGTGCGCGCCGACCGGATCCATCGCATGCCGGCCGAGGCCGAGGATCTCGACGCTGCCGCGCTCTCCCACGAGACCGAGATGCGCCTCGCGTTCGGCGTGCACGGGAGCGACCGGCCGGCGTTCGACCTGATCTGGCTGGGGATGGGTCCGGACGGGCACACGGCCAGCCTGTTCCCCGGCTCGCTCGGCCTCGAGGAGACCCAGCGGTGGGTCGTGGCGAACTGGGCTCCCGCGCCGGAGGCGTGGCGGATGACCCTCACCTTCCCGATCCTCAACGCCGGGCGCAACGTGATCTTCGTCGTCACCGGGGCGGACAAGGCGGATGCGCTCCGTCGCATCCGGGCGGGCGATCGGGAGCTCCCCGCGGGCCGCGTCACGGGGGATGCGGTCGATTGGATCGTGGACGCCGCCGCCGGAGGCGACGCTCCGTGACGCCCCTGTTCTGGCTCGCGCTGGCCCTGGCCGCAGGCGCCGCGGCGTACGCACTCGGGTGGCCCGTCCTCAAGAGCCGGCGCTCGCGCGAAGCCGTGGCCCTCAACGCCGAGCGCTACCTCGCCTGGCGGGGGAGGGCACGCCCGCCGGTGAGTCGCGCCACGCCCGAGGGCCTCACGTCCGACGAGCGTCGGCGCCTCGTGGTGGCCGGTCTCGCGGCGGTGCTCGCGGTCGCCGGGCTCGTCGCCTTCTTCGCCACCAGCTGAGCCGGATGCGGGTCGAGCTGCTCTACGCCGATGGCGATCCCGCATCCATGCCCGCGCGCCAGAACCTGGTCGAGGTGCTGACCGAGGACGCGTTCGAGACGGCGATCCAGATGATCTCGGTCGCGTCGGCCGCCGATGCGGAGCTGCTCGAGATGCGCGGATCGCCCACGGTGCGGATCGACGGCGTGGACATCGACCCCGAGTGGGCTGGGCCGATCGGGCTCGGCGCGCGTGCGTACCCCGCCGAGGACGGCACGTCTGGGCCGGTGCCCGGCAAGCCGCTCATCCGCGGCGCCGTCGAGCGCGCGCGGGGCTGGGCCCACGGCCGACGCGGCTGACGATGCTCTCGAGCGCGCTTCGCGCCTTCTTCCTGTGGCTGAGCGATCGACGTTGGATCGCGCACCTCGCGCTCGCCATCCCGTTCCTGCGACGCATGCCGCTCCGCTTCGTGGCCGGCACCACGCTCGACGAGGCGGTGCGCGCCGTCCGGACCCTCAACGCCGGCAGGGCGACCGCGACCCTCGACGTGCTGGGGGAGAGCGTCCACGACCGCGCCTCCGCGGACCTCGCGGCGACCGCGTACGTGGAGGCCATCGAGCGCATCGCGGCCGAGCGCCTCGACGCGAACGTGAGCCTGAAGCTGACGCAGATGGGGCTCGACCTCGGCGTCGACGAGTGCCTGGCGGTGGTCGCGCCGGTCGTCGAGGCCGGCGGGCGGCACGGCGTCTTCGTGCGAATTGACATGGAGTCCTCGGACTACACCGACCGCACGCTGGAGGTCGTCCGGCGGCTGCGGGCGGACAACCACGACGTCGGCCCGGTCATACAGTCCTACCTGCGTCGCTCGCCGGACGACGTGGAGTCGCTCGCCGCGGAGCGCGTGAGGACGCGCGTCTGCAAGGGCGCCTACCTCGAGAGCCCGGAGGTGGCGCACCAGGATCGCGAGGCTATCGGCGACGCGTTCGTCGCGCTCTGCACGCGCCTGCTGGAGGCCGATGCCTATCCCGGCGTCGCGACGCACGACCCGGACACGATCGAGCGCGTCGCGGCAGCGGCGACCAGGCTCGGCGTCCCCGCGGATCGGTTCGAGTTCCAGATGCTCTACGGCATCCGCCGCGACCTCCAGCGCCAGCTGGCGCGGCGAGGCTATCGGCTCCGGATCTACGTGCCCTACGGCTCCGAGTGGTACCCGTACTTCATGCGACGGCTCGCTGAGCGGCCCGCAAACCTCCTCTTCGTGCTGCGCAGCGTCCTCGGAGAGCGCTCGTAGGCGGGAGCCGACGGCAGCCCGGACGGGGACCCGCGGCAGGCGTAGACTGCGGGTCCAGCCATGTCAGCCAGCAAGCGGCCGAGCACCTCGAGCCTCCGTAGGTACCTCACCTCACGGCCCTTCGTGGCGGTCGCGGACATCCGCCGTCGCTTCGCCCTGGAGTCGGACGCCATGAGCCTGGTGAGCCGCAGCGGCACCTCCGCCTACATCGGCCTTCCCGAGCGCGAGGCGAGCAAGCTCGAGGACCTGTGGCGCCGCGACGAGGTCGGCGTCGAGTTGTCGGTCGAGGTCAACGCGCCGGTCGTGATCGGGGTCTATCCGATGCGCCTGGCGCGCTTCGTGATCGACCACCAGGTTGGCAACGGCAACGGCAACGGGCTCGCACCGCACGCCCCGGTGATCGAGGCCTCGCACGGAGAGCTGCCCGAACGGTGAGGGTGGCCGCGGTCGTCAGCGACCTCATGCTCTTCAGTCGAATCGAGGCCGCGGCCGCGGTGAGCGGGGCCTCCCTGCTCCGCGCCGATGCGCCCTCCGACCTGCCGGCCGATCCACCCGCCGACCTCGTCCTCGTGGACTGGTCTGCCCGCACCTCCGACTGGGCCGATGCGCTCGCGACCTGGCACGCCTCCGCGCCGTCCGCGCGCGTGATCCTGTTCGGGCCGCACACCGACCTCGACGCCCACGCGGCCGCACGCGACGCCCGCCTCGGCCCGATGTGGGCGCGCTCGAAGCTCGTCGCGGAGCTGCCGACCCTGCTGCGCGCCTAGCGGCGGGTCGTCGTGACCTGTCCCTCCGGGGTGTCGCGCACGTCGACGCCGATCGCGGCGAGCTCCTCGCGCAGCGCGTCCGACGCCGCCCAGTCGCGACCCCTGCGCGCCGCGTCCCGTCGCTCGAGGAGCTCCGCGGCGCCCTCCGGCAGCGGACGCTCGTCGGGCGCGCCGCGCGCCAGGTCGAGGCCCAGCACGCGGTCGAAATCGACCAGCAGACCGCGACGCTGCGGATCGGTCAGGTCCTCGGCGGCCGCGACCTCGTGGGCCGTGGCGAGGGCGCGGGGCATCGCCATGTCGTCCGAGATGGCCTCAACGAAGCGCGCGCGGTAGGTCGCCATCGGCTCGGCATGCAGGTCGACCGGGCCGTCGTCGGCCGTTGCGGCGCGACGGAGGCGCGCGAGGCCGAGCTGCGCGGCATGCATGGCGTCCTCGGTGAAGTCCAGCTTCGAGCGGTACTGCGCGGTCAGCGCGAGGTATCTGAAGTCGAGCGGATCGAAGCCCTTCGCCGGCAGGTCGCTCACGCGGATGATGTTGCCTGCCGACTTCGCCATCTTGGCGTCCCTGAGCGTCAGAAACTCGCCGTGCAGCCACGTGTTCACCACGCGGTGGCCGAGCGCCCCCTCCGACTGCGCGATCTCGTCCTCGTGATGTGGGAACTTGAGGTCGATCCCCCCGGTGTGGATGTCGAACCGCTCGCCGAGGTACTTGATCGACATCGCCGAGCACTCGATGTGCCACCCGGGGAAGCCGTCGCCCCAGGGTGACGGCCACTTCATGAGCCGATGGTGGCCTGCGGCCTTCCACAGCGCGAAGTCCTCCGGGTCGCGCTTGTCGGTCTCGACCTCCACCCGGTGCCCGGCCTGCAGCCGATCCAGCCGCTGTCCGGAGAGCTGCCCGTAATCGGGGAACTCGCTCACGTTGTAGTAGACGTTCCCATTGACCTCGTAGGCGAGGCCCTTCGCGAGCAGCGTCGTGGTGAGCGCGATCATCTCGGGGACGTGGTCGGTGGCCTTGGGCATCACGTCGGCGGGCGGCATGTTCAGCAGCCGCTCGTCATCGAGCCACGCCTGGGTGTAGAACTCGGCGATCTCGTCGGGCGCCTTGCCCTCGACCTCGGCCGCCAGCACCATGCGGTCCTCGCCGGTGCCGAAGGTGTCATCGGTCATGTGCCCGACGTCGGTGATGTTCTTCACGTATCGCACGCGCAGGCCGAGGTACTCGAGCGTGCGGCGCAGGACGTCGCCGAAGAGGTAGGTGCGCAGGTTCCCGATGTGGGCGTAGCGGTAG
>JBDTWT010000100.1:0-6398 GCA_040006555.1 Chloroflexota bacterium | reverse complement strand
GGATGTCGCCGTCGCCGGCGATCTCGTTGCTCGTGTCGACCACCACGACCCGCTTCCCGAGGTCGTCCGCCAGCACGCGCGCCACCTCGCGCAGCATCGTCGTCTTCCCGACGCCGGGGCGCCCGAGGATGAGGATCGACTGCCCGCCCTCGACGATGTCGCGGATGATGTCGATCGTGCCGAAGACCGCGCGGCCGATGCGGCACGTGAGCCCCACCACCTTGCCCGAGCGGTTCCGGATGGCGCTGATGCGATGGAGGGTGCGCTCGATCCCGGCGCGGTTGTCGTCCCCGAAGACGCCGATGTGATCGATGACGTGGCCGATGTCCGCGTCGGTGATCTCGCGGTCGAGGAGGTCCTCCTCCCCGTGCGTGAAGCGCGCCTCGGGTCGCCTCCCGAGGTCCATCACCACCTCGAGCAGGTCCTGCCGGTTGGCGAACGAGCGCAGCCGATCGACGATCTCCGGCGGCAGCGCCTCCATGATCGCGTCGAGGTCGTCGGTGATCTCGCGGCGTGCCACGTGTGGGTTCACTCCTGGCTGGTTCAGTGGGTCGCCGGCACGAGCACCGGCTGACGGACGCGCGCTCGCACCTCTCGGACGAGGAGCGTCACTCGGCCGATCGGCTCGAAGCCCGCGGCTTCTGCAGCGCGCGCGCCCGCAGACTCGTATGTTCTCACCGGGGAGAGGATGCCTGCAGCGATCGCGTCCCCGCCCATCCGACCCAGCACCGCGTGGAGGAATCGCGCGCCGTCGGCGCCGTCGCGGACGAGGAAGCGCAGGTAATGCGGCCCGGAGCGGGTGGCGCCGTGCTGCGCGACGCCACCGACGCGCTGGTCCATCGGCATGAGCCACGCCTTGACCTCGGTGAAGTGAAGGAGCGGGTTGAGGCTGGAGCGCGGGACGATCGCCTCCTGGCCCACCGACTCCCAGTCCGCGGCGCCGTACCCCTCCACCCGCGCGATCGCCGGCGGCGTCGCGTGCGTCCACAGGTCGAAGACGTGCCAGGCATCGGGGGCTCCGGCGGGCTGGAGCTCCGGAGCCTCGGACGCGGCGGTGTCCGCCCGGGATGGCGCCGGCCCGCGGCCGTTCGTTCGGAGCAGCGACCGCAGCCACGAGCGCGCGCCGGGCGGCGGACCCGGCCGTCGCCACCAGATCTCCTCCTGCGCATAGGCCATGAAGCCGGATTGGCCGAACAGCTCGAGGTTCTCGTGCACGTCGGCGCACGCCGCGTGGAAGCGGGAGACGTCCCGGTCGGCGCCCGCCTCGACGAGCGCGGCGAGCAGGCCGTAGCGAATCTCGGCCGCCAACGGGCCGTCCTCGGCGTCGAGCTCGGTGATGACCCAGTCGTCGCGCCCCGGCTCCTCGATGGCGCGGCAGGAGCCCACGAGGCGCCCGTCGAGCTCGGCCACGAGATGGACCGACGGCGCCCGGAGCGGCAGCCACGCCGGGATCAGGTCCGAGAGCCGGATTGGCGAGGCCTGGAGCGTGGGCGCCGGGACCCCCAGGCTGCGACGGTGGGCGTCCTCCGAGGCATGGACGCGGCGCGACAGCTCGGAGAGGGCCTGGCGATCGCTGAGCCGCGCGCCGCGGATCGTCTGGTTCGCGTCGATCACGCGGCGCGCCCGGCTCGCTCCCCGACGAGCTCGACCAGGAGCCGGTGCAGCCGGCGGTCGCCGGTCAGCTCGGGATGGAAGGCCGTGGCGAGCACGCGGCCCTGCCGAACGGCCACCGGGCGTCCGTCGGGATCGGTGGCGAGTACCTCGGCCCTCGGCCCCACCCCAGTGACGACCGGCGCGCGGATGAACACGCCGTGGAGCGGAGCGTCGCCGAGTGAGGGCGCCGAGAGGTCCGCCTCGAAGCTGTCGAGCTGCCTGCCGTACGCGTTGCGCCGGACCTCGATGTCGAGGAGCGCGAAGACAGGCTCGTCGCCATCGGCGATGCGCTCGGCGAGGAGGATCATGCCGGCGCAGGTGCCGAGCAGCGGCGCGCCGGCGCGAGCCAGCGACAGGATCGGCTCACGCAGGCCGTACTCGTCGATGAGCTTGCGCATGGTGGTCGACTCGCCGCCGGGAAGGACGAGCGCGTCGAGGTCCACGAGATCGCGCGGGAGGCGCACCTCGACCGGCTCGGCGCCGACGTCACGGATGGCGGCGACGTGCTCGCGAACGGCTCCCTGCAGCGCGAGGACCCCGATCCTCGGTGGACGATCGCTCCCCGCGGTGCTCATGCGGATCCGCCTACCAGCCGCGAACGGCGAGGCGCTCCTCGGGCGGGATCTCGGCGCTGGATGTGCCGCGCATCGGCTCGCCGAGGCCGGCGCTCACCTCCGCCAGGATCTCGGGATGGTCGTAGTGCGTCGCCGCCTTGACGATGGCGCGCGCGTAGCGCTCGGGGTTCTCGCTCTTGAAGATCCCACTCCCGACGAACACGGCCTCGGCGCCGAGCTGACGCATGAGGGACGCATCGGCCGGGGTGGCGACGCCACCTGCCGAGAAGTTCGGGACGGGGAGCGATCCAAGCTCGGCGGTTGCCTTGACCAGGTCGTACGGCGCACGGAGCTCCTTGGCCGCGGCGAAGAGCTCGTCGGACCGCATGGTCTGGAGCTGGCGGATGCCCTTCTGGACGGCGCGCATGTGGCGCACGGCCTCCACGATGTCGCCGGTGCCGGCCTCGCCCTTGGTCCGGATCAGTGCCGCGCCCTCTCCGATCCGACGCAGCGCCTCCCCGAGGTCGCGGCAGCCGCACACGAACGGTACGTCGAAGCGGTGCTTGTCGATGTGGTGCTCCTCGTCCGCCGGGGTGAGGACCTCCGACTCGTCGATGTAGTCGACCTCGAGGGCCTGGAGGATCTGGGCCTCGGCGAAGTGGCCGATGCGGCACTTGGCCATCACCGGGATCGTGACCGCCGCCTTGATCTCCTCGATGAGCTTGGGGTCGCTCATGCGCGCGACGCCGCCGAACTTGCGGATGTCGGACGGCACCCGCTCGAGGGCCATGACCGCGACGGCACCGGCATCCTCGGCGATGCGTGCCTGGTCGGCGGTCACCACGTCCATGATCACGCCGCCGGAGAGCATCCTGGCGAGCCCGACCTTGGTGACCCATGTGCTTCGTTCGATGGTCGTCATTCGACCATGCATTCTACTCGTGGAGCCGTGTTTCGAGGATTTCTCGGCTATGATCCGGCGCGAGGAGCGATCGGCGAGTGATCAACGCGGCAGTCCTAGTCCTGAACCAGAATTACGAACCGCTCAACGTCTGCGACATCAGGCGCGCCTTCCGGCTGCTCGGGGCGTCGAAGGCGGAGCTCCTCGCGCGCAATCACCAGGTCATCCGCACGCCGACGATCGCCATCCCGGCGCCCTCGGTGATTCGCCTCCAGTACCACGTCAAGCGGCCACAACCACGCGTCAAGCTGAGCCGCCGCGAGGTCTTCACCCGGGACCGCCATACCTGCCAGTACTGCGGCGACGTGCGGCGCGATCTCACCCTCGACCACGTGATGCCCAAGCACCGTGGGGGCCGCCACGAGTGGGAGAACCTGGTGGCCGCCTGCCGCGCCTGCAACCACCGCAAGGGGGGCAAGACGCTGAGTGAGGCGCGCATGAAGCTCATGCGGGAGCCGCGTGCACCGCGCGCCGACCTGCGCTACCTCTTCGGAAACTACCTCTCGGACGAGCGGAACGACGCGTGGCGCAGCTACCTGTTCCTGGGCGAGCCGGCCCCGACGCCAGCCTGACGGACGGCGCCGCCTACACCATCGACCCGCTGCCGGCCGAGCCGCGGGCCGCCCTGCGCACCCTCGTCGACGCCGGCCACGAGGCCGTGCTCGTCGGCGGCTGCGTCCGCGACCTGATCACGGGCCGAGGCGCCACCGACTGGGACATCGCCACCTCCGCCGCTCCGGAGGCGGTGAGCGAGCTCTTTCCGGGCTCCGTCTGGGAGAACCGCTTCGGGACGGTGACCCTGAAGGGCACACCGCTCGTCGAGATCACCTCGTACCGGACGGAGTCCGGCTACCGCGACCGGCGGCGTCCGGATGCCGTCGCGTTCGGCGCGTCGCTGACCGGCGACCTGGGCAGGCGCGACTTCACGATCAACGCGATCGCGTGGCGCCCGGACGACCTCGCGACCGGCCGCGGGACCCTGGCCGATCCGCATGGCGGCATCGAGGACCTGCGACGCGGCGTCGTGCGCGCCGTCGGCGACCCGGACGAGCGCTTCGACGAGGATGCCCTGCGGCTCCTGCGCGCGGTGCGCTTCAGCCTGCGGTTCGGCTTCGCGATGGACCCGGCCACCGAGGGGGCGCTCGTGCGCGCCGTGCCCGCCACGGCGACCCTGTCCGGCGAGCGGGTGCGCGACGAGCTGCTGCGGCTGCTCGAGGATGAGTCCATCGCGCCATCCGTCGCCTTCGCGCGCTGGGAGGAGCTCGGGCTGCTCTCCGTCCTGCTGCCCGAGCTGTCGGCCCTGCGTGGCGTGGCGCAGGGCAAGCGCCTCCCCGGCGATGCGCTCGACCATTCGGTCCGCACGGCGGACGCGCTGCCCGCGGACGACGCCGTACTCCGCCTGGCGGGGCTCCTCCACGACCTCGGCAAGGCGACCACCCTGGCCGACGGCCAGTTCATTGGCCACGAGCGCGTCGGGGCCGAGGCAGCCGAGGGTGTGATGCGCCGGCTCCGCTTTTCAGAGCGGGACGTCGAGCGGGTGACGGCCCTGGTGCGAGCCCACATGTTCCGCTACGAGCCGTCGTGGACCGATGCCGCGGTGCGCCGCTTCATCGTGCGCGTCGGTCTCGACCGGCTGGACGATCTCTTCGCCCTTCGTGCGGCCGACAACGCGGCCTCGGACGTGGAGGAGCCGGCCGCCGGCGGGATCGCCGAGCTCCGCGCGCGCATGGCGGAGCAGCGCGAGGCCCCGCTCGGGACGCGGCAGCTGGCGGTCGATGGTCACGACCTCCAGCGCGAGCTCGGCCTTGCGCCCGGGCCGCGCATCGGTCAGGTCCTGGCGAGCCTGATGGAGACGGTCCTCGACGACCCGTCCCGGAACGAGCGCGAGACCCTCCTGGCGGTCGCCCGTCGGGCGCTGGCCGCCGACGACGCCGGCCTCCAGGAACCCGATGGCTGACATCCGGAAGGGCGCTGCTACAATCGGCGGTCCGGACCACCGTCCGGGTGCCCATCGACGTCGTCACGAGCGGAGGGACCGCCCCACCGATGACAGCCAGCGTGCATCGGGCCGTCCGCCTCGAGCACCGGCTCACCCAGCCGCACGCATCGCTCGCCGACCTCGAGGCCGCGGTGGCCCTGGCCACCGAGCACGAGCTCGCGGCGCTGACCGTCAACCCGTGGCTGGTCAAGGCGGCGAAGCGCGCCCTGGGCCAGTCGCGTGTGACGATCGGGACAGTGATCGGCTACCCGCATGGCGCCGGGCTGTCGAGCGTCAAGGCGTTCGAGGCCTCGGCCGCGCTCGACCAGGGCGCAACGCAGATCGACTTCGTCCTCAACGCGGGCGCCCTCGTGTCGGAGGATGACGAGACCGTCTTCATGGACATGATCGCGGTCGTCGACATGGCGCATTCCGCCCTGGCCTCGGCGGGCGTGATCCTCGAGCCGGCACCGCTGAGCGACGACCTCGTGCGCCGCGCCTGCCGCCTCGCCGAGCGCGCCGGAGCCGATTACGTCGTCACCGGCCCGGGCCAGGGAAGCGCTCGCGCCACGATCGCCCGAACCCGGCTTCTCCGCGACAGCGTCGGCCCTCGGATCGGCGTGAAGGCGGCCGGGCGCTTCCGCACTGCCGACGAGCTGGCCGAGGCCGCACGCGCGGGCGCGACGCGCGTCTCGACGCAGCTGACCTCCGCGCTCGCCGCGCTCGGCACCGAGCCGCCGGCCGCCGTCGGCGCGGGCACCTAGGCGGTCGGGGAGGCGTGGATTGAAGATCCTGGTCGTCGGTGGCGCAGGCTACGTGGGCTCGACGAGCGTCGAGAGCTTCCTCGACGCGGGGCACGAGGTGGTGGTCTACGACAACCTCACCAGCGGTCACGCGCAGGCGGTCCCGCCCGGAGCCGAGCTCGTCGTCGGCGACATCCGCGACGGTGGTGGGCTCGACCGCGTGCTGTCCGACGGCGTCGATGCCGTCCTGCACTGCGCCGCACGCTCCCTGGTCGGCGAGTCGATGGCGGATCCCGGCCTGTACTACCGCACCAACGTCTCGGGCGGAGTCGCGCTGCTCGAGGCGATGAACCGGACGGGAGTGAAGCGGCTCGTCTACAGCTCGACGGCCGCGGTGTATGGCGAGCCGCGACGCGTCCCGATCGCGGAGGCAGACCGCACCCAGCCGATCAATCCGTACGGCGAGACGAAGCTCGCCTTCGAGGGCGCCATGCGCTGGTTCTGCGCGG
>JBDTWT010000099.1:0-6410 GCA_040006555.1 Chloroflexota bacterium | reverse complement strand
GAGCAGGACATCTGCGGCGGCGGCCCGAGCGGGCGCAACGGCGGCTTCGTCCACGGCTGGTGGGAGCAGCTGCCGTACCTCGCCGACCTTTATGGCACCGAGCACGGCGTGGAGATCGCGAAGGAGGCGGACGAGGTCGTCGGCGGCATCGGCGCGTGGTGCGAGCAGCACGGCGTCGACGCCTGGTACGAGCCGCGCGGCTACGTCCGCGTCAACGCCTTTCCTCGCGAGCCGAACGACTGGGACTCGACCGTCGCGATGCTCGCGCGCCTCGGGCTGGGCGACGAGCTCGCGCCGTGGTCCTCCGCCCAGGTCCAGCGTGCGTGCGCGAGCCCGGCCTTCGGTGAGGGGCTCTTCATGCGCAGCGCCGCATCGGTCCAGCCGGCTCGCCTGGCGCGGGGCCTCCGCCGCGTGCTGCTGGAGCGCGGCGTCCGGATCCATGAGGGCAGCCGCGTCCGCTCGCTGCGTCGGAATGGGACACGCCTCGAGCTGCGGACCGACGACGGCAGGGTCACCGCGGATCAGGCCGTCCTCGGGCTCAACGCCTGGGCCGCGGGTTGGCCGGGGTTCCGGCTCCGCGTCCTCTCGTGGGGCAGCTACATGGTGATCACCGAGCCGATCCCCGACCGGCTTGCCGAGATCGGATGGACCGGCGGCGAGCTGCTCAGCGACTCGCGCTTCACGATCAGCTACTTCCGCACGACCCGCGACGGTCGCATCGCGTTCGGCGGCGGCGTCGGCGCCGCCGGATTCGACGGTCGCATCGACGGGACCTTCACCCACGACGGGCATGCCGTCGCGCGCGTCGAGGCCAACTTCCGGCGTCTCCTGCCGCAGCTCGCCGACGTACGGCTGGTGGATGCCTGGGGCGGGCCGATCGACATCGGCGCGGACCGCTTCCCCGAGATCGGCTCGCGGGAGGGCGGCCGTGTGCATTACGCGCACGGCTTCGCCGGCAACGGGACCGGGCCATCTCGGCTCGCCGGACGCGTGCTCGCCGCACTGGTGGATGGGAGCGACGACCGCCTGGCGGGCCTCGCGCTCGTCGGGCATCGGCAGCGGATCTTCCCGCCCGAGCCGATGCGCTACGTGGGCGCCCGCCTCATACGCGAGGCTCTCATCCGCCGCGACGACGCGCTGGATGCGGGCAGACGCCCGCCGTGGCCGGTTCGCGCGATGACGCGCATCCCGAGCCTGATGGGGTACCGCTTCGAGCACTGACGCGCTAGTCCGCGCCCGTCGCCCGCCGCTCCCGACGTGGCGGCGGCCGGTCCCGACCGGCGCGGCGCACCGCATCGGCCAGGACGAACTCGATCTGTGCGTTCACACTGCGGAGGTCGTCCGCGGCCCATCGAGCGACGGCGTCGTACAGCCGGGGCTCGATCCGCAGGAGGAACGCCTTTCGATCCGGCACGACCTAGGTGTAGAGCGACCCGGTGTTCACGACCGGCTGCACGTGGTGCTCGCTGCACAGGACGACCAGGAGGTTCGAGACCATCGCGGCCTTGCGCTCCTCGTCGAGCTCGACGATCCCCTTCTCGCTCAACAGCTCGAGGGCGTGGTCGACCATGCCGACGGCACCCTCGACGATCCGCGTGCGGGCAGCCACGACGGCGTCGGCCTGCTGGCGACGCAGCATGTCCGCGGCGATCTCCGGGGCGTACGCCAGGCGCCGCAGCTGGGTGCGAATGACCTCGACGCCGATCGGCGACATCTGGTCCTGGAGCTCGCTGTGGAGCGAGGCCATCACCTCGTCCGCGTTGGCGCGGAGCGAGAGCGCGCCCTCGCCGTACGTGTCGTACGGGTAGAGGCTCGCCATGTGCCGCACCGCGGTCTCGGTCTGGATCTTCACGTACTCCTCGAAGTCGTCGACGTCGAAGGCCGCTCGGGCTGGATCCACGACGCGCCACACGACCACCGCGGCGACCTCGATGGGGTTACCGACGGCGTCGTTCACCTTCAGGATCTGCGACTCGAAGTTGCGGACGCGCAGGCTGATCGCCTCGCGCAGGATGAGCGGCCACGTCCAGCTGAACCCGGCCCAGTGGACCGTGCCGACGTAGCGGCCAAGGATGGTGACCACCCGGACGACGTTCGGCTCGTTGATGACGAAGCCCGTGGACATGACGACGGCGGCCACCAGCAACACGGCCGCCAGGATCCACTCGACGATCGAGTCGTCCCCATCTACTCCGGCAATGATCAGGAACAGGCCGATGACGAACAGCGCCACGACGACGGGCAGCATCAGCCACCCGGAGACCGTCGGCGCCCTGCGATCGGTCATTGCAAGTACCCTCCTGCGTAGGCGATATCACGATGATATCACCTCGCCGCAAGGGGCCCGACCTAGGAGTGGCTGTGGGCCCTCGGATGCGTGGCGGTCACGGCGTCCAGGAGGCGGCGGGATGCGGCGGCGACCTCGGCCACCGCGTCGTCGAACGCGGCCTCGTTCGGCGTGGAGGGCTTGTGGTAGCCGCTCACCTTGCGGACGTACTGGAGCGCGGCGGCTCGGATCTCGTCGTCAGACGCGGGGGTGGCACCCTCGCGCAGGGTCTTGATGCTTCGACACATGTGCCAAGCATACGGCGCGAGCCCTGGACGCGATTTGTAACGTCGAAGGTTACGTCGGCCCGTGCGGTTGGCCCGTCGGTGCGGGGACGATGCCGGCCCCGCGAGAGCCAGGCGCCTTCCCCAAGCCCCACGTAACGACGGAAGTTACAAATCCCCGCGGCGCGGCCCCGCGAGAGCCAGGCGCCTTCCCCAAGCCCCACGTAACGACGGAAGTTACAGATCCCCTGGCGCGGCAGATCAGGCCAGCAGCTCCTCGAGCGAGGAGACCACCCGATCCGCCAGCCTGACGTCCGTTTCGGCGAACTGCGGGACCGCGATGCAGGTGAGCCCGGCGGCCTTGGCTGCGGCGATCCCGGGAGCGGTGTCCTCCAGCGCCAGCGCCTCCGACGGCGAGACGCGCAGCAGCTCGCAGGCGCGCAGGTAGATGTCGGGAGCGGGCTTGGCGTGGGTCACGTCGTCCGCGGTGACGATGGCGTCGAACGCGCCCTCCAGCCCGGCCCGGCGCAGCGCCACGTCCACCAGGTCTCGCGAGGAGTTCGAGGCCAGCCCGACCTGCACGCCCGAAAGCTCGCGCAGGCGCCTCACGAGCTCCACCGCCCCCGGATGTGCGTCGACCCGACGCTCGAGCTCCGCCCGCATCAGCGTGCGCATCTCCTCCACGAGCGCCGGTCCACGCACAACTGGCTCCCCGAGCCGGTCCGCGTAGTACCGCGCGGAAGTCTCGAAGGACGTCCCCATCACCGCGAGCTTGTCCTCGAACGTCCACGTATCCCCGTGCCGGCGGAACAGCTCACCCTCGGCCCGGTCCCACAGCCCCTCGGTGTCGAGCAGCAGGCCGTCCATGTCGAAGATGACGGCTCGGTACCGCCCGGTCAGCGGCACCGTTATTGGCGGGCCGCATAGAACGAGCCGCCCGACTCGGCGAGGGCGCGCAGCAGCGGGACGGCGCGGTAGCGGCCGTCGGGCACCGTGGCGTGCAGTGCGTCGAGCGTGTGGACGACCGACGACAGGCCGATGCGCTCGCCCCAGGCGAGCGGCCCGTCCGGCCAGTTCGTCCCGAGGCGCATGGCGGTGTCGATCGAATCCGGCGCGGCGACGCCGTCGGCGGCGGCCGAGGCCGCCTCGTTGACCATCGTGGCCAGGATGCGCGCCTCGATCTGCGCGGCCTCGAGCGGCACGAGGCGTGTGCCGCCGTCGGCGCGACGTGACAGCCCCGGCCATGGCGCGCCGCGGGAGCCGTCCGCCGCGTAGTCGTAGCAGCCACCCCAGGTCTTCCGTCCAAGCCGCCCGGCGTCCACCAGCGATCGCTGCAGCGGGTGTGGCCGATAGCGCGGGTCGCCGAAGAAGGCGTCGAAGACGCTCTGGCTGACGGCGAGGTTCACGTCCGCCCCGATAGCGTCGATGAGCTCGAACGGCCCCATCCGGAAGCCGATGCCGCGCATCGCGGCATCGATCTCCTCCACGCCGGCCATGCCCTCGCCCAGGATCCGGAACGCCTCGAGGTAGTACGGCCGCGCGACCCGGTTGACCACGAAGCCGGGCGTGTCGGCGACGACGACCGGGGTCTTCCCGAGCCGTCGGGCGAGCGTGGCGAGGCGCTCGGTCACGGCCGCGTCGGTCATCGGTCCGGCGATCACCTCCACGAGGGCCATGAGCGGCACCGGGTTGAAGAAGTGCATGCCCGCCACGCGTTGCGGGCGCGCGGTGGCGGCCGCGATGCGCGCGACCGAAAGCGAGCTCGTGTTCGTCGCGAGGATGGCGCCGTCGGGCGCGGCGGCGTCGAGGCGACGGAAGGCATCGCGCTTCAGGTCGAGGTCCTCGGGGATCGCCTCCACGACGACGTCGGCAGTCGCGAGAGACTCGAGTGAGAGGACCGGCCTGACGCACTCGAGCGCCCTCGCCGCCTCCTCGGCCGTGATCTCGCCCTTCTCCGCACGCCGGTTGAGGAAGCCCCCGATTCGTTCGTGCGCACGCTCCGTCGCGCCGGGCAGCGGGTCATGCATCAGCACCTCGATCCCCGCCTCCGCCGCGACCTGCGCGATGCCAGCGCCCATGGTTCCCGCACCCAGGACCCCCAGGGTGCGGACCTCCGTCACGAGCGGCCGAAGCGCGGCTCGCGCTTCTCGCCGAAGGCTGCGACGCCCTCGGCATGGTCGGCGCTGCGGCCGGCGACGTCCTGGAGCGCCGCCTCGAACGCGAGGAGGTCCTCCAGCGATCCGTCCTCGGCACGGTTCACGAGGCGCTTCGTGAGGCCGATAGCCTCGAGCGCCCCGGCTGCCAGCCGAAGACCCAGCTCACGCGCGGCAGCGGCCAACCGATCGCTCGGAACCACGGCGGCAACGAGCCCGGCCTCGTAAGCCGTCGCGGCGGTCAGCTGCCGCTCCCCGAGCAGGATCTCGAACGCGCGGTGCCGCCCGAGGGCGCGCACGAGCGTGCGGGTGAGCCCCGAGTCGGGCACCAGGCCGATGCGATTGAACGCCGGGACGAACCTCGCCTCGTCGGAGGCGACCACGAAGTCCGCGGCGAACGCAAGGCTCACTCCGGCGCCGGCGGCGACGCCGTTCACCGAGGCGACCACCGGCTTCGGGAGCGCCCGAATGGCGGCGATGAGCGGGTTGTACTCGTCGACCAGGACCCGCCGGAAGTCACGTTCCTCGGACCCGCCCCTCAGGTCTGCCCCGGCGCAGAACCCGCGGCCGGCGCCGGTGAGGATGAGCACGCGCGTCCCCTCGTCGCCACGCGCCGCCTTGACGGCGGCCAGCAGCTCGCGGCGCATCGCCGCGTTCAGCGCATTCAGGCTGTCCGGCCGGTTGAGCGTGACGGTTGCGACCCCGTCACTCACCTCGTGGAGCAGCGTCGTATAGGGACTATCGGGCACGCCGGGATTGTACCGATGGCTGTCGCGCATTCCCCTCGGACACGAAAACGCCCGGCGCGATGTGCGCCGGGCGTATCGGTCCAGTTAGGTCAGACGGCTCGGCTGCGCCGCCCGGAGATCATGTTCCAGACGAACACGACGATGATCGCGCCAACGATGGCGGCGATGAGGGTAGTCACGTCGAAGCCCGTCAGCCAGTCGTCCCTCGTCGTCAAGAGGGCGAACAGGTAGCCCCCGACCATCGCGCCGACGATCCCCGCAATCAGCCCGCCGAGGACGCCATAGCCCTCGTCACCGGGCATGACCTTGCTCGCGACCCATCCCGCGATCGCACCGACGATCAGCCAAGAAAGTACTCCCATGTGATCCTCCGATTCCCTCCAGCCGTATGGTAGAGCGCGATTGCGCTTCCCCCGGGCCACCAACCGATGCACGTTCCGTTCCTGAACGTACGGGAATGGGCCGATCAGGCGAGGGTCCAGTAGGTCCCGACGTCGGTCATTCCGGCAGTTTCGTACAGCCGATGCGCCACCGCGCGGTGGCTGCCGCTCTCGAGCGCGACCGCATACGCGCCGCGGCGCATGCTCTCCTCGAAGGCCGCCTCCAGCAGCGCAGCACCCACCTTTCGCCCCCGCGCGGACTCGGTGACGAGCAGATCCGGAATCCACGCCTGCGGCGCGGGCAGGAAGAACGGCTGCCGGAACTCGAGCGAGACAAAGCCCACGGGGACGCCGCCCAGGAAGGCGAGCATCGAACCGGTGTCGGGACGTACCACGTGCGAGGCATACGTGCGACGCAGGGCGGGGAGCTTCTCCTCGGTGGGCGACGGCCGCCCGAGCTCGGCGAGCAGGCGCGTGGCGGCCTCGAAGTCGGCATCCTCGTCCCGGATAAGACGAATCTCCAGGCCGCCTGCCGCGTCCACGCCACGCGTCCGCACCGGGGCGATCTCGACGTACTT
>JBDTWT010000098.1:0-6420 GCA_040006555.1 Chloroflexota bacterium | reverse complement strand
CTTTGTCCACAGGCGGTATCCGCCTTCGAAGGCATTGGCATTGGTTCCGAGGCGCTGCGCCTGGCGCGCGACGAGCTCGGCGTGCTGGCCGTGCGGGCGCACGCCATCCTCCACGACGAGCTGGGGGTGTACCGCGAGGTCGACGGGCAGCCGGTCCACGACTTCTCGGGCATAGACCGGGTCTACGACGCGCTGCTGGCGCTGGGGCTGCGGCCTGTCGTCGAGCTGTCGTTCATGCCGCGCGACCTGGCACGCGATCCGGACAAGACGGTCTTCGAGTACGTCGCGCACGTCTCGCCGCCACGCGACTGGGACCGCTGGGAGGCGCTCGTGCGCGACCTCGTGGCGCACCTGGTCGAGCGGTATGGACTCGACGAGGTGCGGAACTGGGGCTTCGAGGTCTGGAACGAGGCCAACCTCGAAGTGTTCTGGAGCGGTTCGCGCGACGAGTACCTCAACCTGTACGAGGTGACGGCGCGCGCCGTGAAGTCGGTGGATGCCTCGCTGCTGGTCGGTGGACCCGCCTCCGCGGCCGACGGCTGGATCGACGAGCTTCTGGCCTTCGCCTCCTCGCGCGCCCTACCGGTGGACTTCGTGACGACGCACACCTACGGCAACGTGCCGCTCGATCTGCGGCCGGTCTACGAGCGTTACGGCTTCCCGCGCGAGACGCCGACGTGGTGGACCGAGTGGGGCGTCAACGCGACTCATTTCAACCCGTTGCACGACTCGCCGTTCGCCGGCGCTTTCCTGGTCCTCGGCATGGCCGGGGTCATGGGACGTCTGGAGTCGCTGGCCTACTGGGTGATCAGCGACCACTTCGAGGAGCTGGGCCGCCCGCCGAAGCTCCTGCACGGTGGCTTCGGTCTGCTGTCTGTCGGCAACCTGCGCAAGCCACGCTGGTGGGCACTGCGGATGTTGGAGTCGCTCGGGGACGAGCGCCTTGCGGTGACCGCCTCCGGAGACGGCGCAGGTGCGCTGGTCGACGCCATCGGCACCCGCCACGACGACGGACGGGTCTCGATCCTGGTCTGGAACGCGACCATCGACCACGCCAAGGTTGATGGCGACCCTCTGCTCAACCGGCGCCTGGAGCTGTCGGTCAGCGGCCTCGGCGCTGGGCGGTGGCGCGTGCGGCACTGGCGTGTCGACGAGGGGCATTCGAACATCGCGCGCGACTGGGAGGAGCTTTCCGGGGGCCGCGACTGGCCGGACCAGGCGGCCTGGGTGGAGCTCCGCCGGCGCAACGTGCTCTCCGAGCTGGAGCCGGAACAGGTCGTCGACGCGAAGTCCGGCCGCGTCGAGCTGGGCTTTGAGCTGCCGATGCCATCGGTCTCGCTGCTGGAGCTGGCTCCGGCGGCTCATGCTTGAATCGCCGCGACACATGTCTCGGGGAATCCGGATCGCATGGCTGCCCTGACGCACCGGAGGGCTGTTCTCGCTATCGCAGTCGAACTTCTGACGGTGTTGAGCGCGTGTTCCGCCACCGTGCAATCCCCGACCGCCACGGCGACCAGGCCGATCGGCCCCGCGTCATCGGAAGGGTCAACCCCATCGGAAACGCCGCAGGTGATCGTGGGTGGGGGTGGTGGCGGTGACCCGGACCGCGCTGCGTTCAGTGACTCGCACCCCTTCAACGCCCAGGTCTGGAGCCTGTTCGCCGACCAGGCCGAGACGCGTGATTGCTCCGTCGACCGCGCCGATCCGGTGAGCATGGACCTCGAAACTGCCGTCGCGAACACACGACAGCTTCTGGATCGTGAGGCGGGCTCTGGCGCCCTGGAGGCGTTCGATGCCAGCCCCGATGCGAGCAGCGCCGACAAGGCGACCGCCGCGGCGGTCGCCGCCGTTCTATCAAGCAACAAGGCGGGAGCGCTCGCCGCCCTGCTTGCCGCGGCACGCGACGAGCCGGACGACCCTCGGCATCTCGTCAATGCCGCCGGTCTGCTGCCCGACTTCGACCTCGCCAGCGAGGCGCTCGCCTTCCTGGATGCCGCCGAGGGGATGGGCGCGCCGGCCTCCACTCCGTACGGGCTCGACCAACGCGCCGTACTGCTCAACAATCGGGGGCGCGCGCTGCTTGCGCTCCAGCGCTGGGACGACGCCGCATCAGTCCTGCAGGAGGCGTACGAGCTTGACCCGGCCCTGGCGGAAGCCGCCACGAACCTGTCGCTGGCATTGCTCTGCCAGGGCCAGCGTGACGAGGCGATGAGCTTCGCCCGGGCCGGGCGCTACCGCGAGAACCCCGGCTTCACAGAGAAGGATGGCGTCTCCACGCCGAAACCCGAGGACGTCTACGACCTGGACAGCGGCGTCGGCGCGACCGACGGGCTCATCCCGCCGATGGAGCTGCCGCAGACGCCCGGCGATGGCGTCGCGCAGCGTCCGTCCCTTTCGGCGTTGAAGCAGGAGGTGCTGGATCGCACGATCCAGGCGGCCACCGATACCGGGCGGCTCCTGGTCGAGGTGGCGGGCGCTAATCCTCCGCCGATCACGAAGACACGGAACGACGACATCATGCTCGCGATCTCGGCGATCAACACCGATGACGGCGCCGTGGCAGCCGAGTGGCAGGCCGTGACCGAGACCTCGGATGCCGCCTTCGCCGTGTGGGACGAGCACTTCGGGCCGGCGGGCACGGTCGAACAGCTCTCGGATGCATGCGGCGGCGACGACTGGGACGGCTGCATGCGGACCGACTGCATCCCTACCACGGCATCGGCCCATTCGGAGTGGCTCGGTCATCTGGAGGACCTCGACGCTGCGCTCCGAACCTGGGCCGATGCGTACTACCCGATGGCAACGGCCATCGCGGGGCACATCGGCAACCCGGGGCAGTACCAGCTTGCGATGCTGACCATCCAGGGCCAGCTGGACCAGGCGTTTCTCACGCTCGTCTCGCGCGCCGAGGAGTTCGCCATCTCGGAGGACCACGACCGCGAGCTGTGCGTCGAGGGCTTCGGTCCCGAACCGGAGGCCCCCGAACTGACCGATGCGCCCGGCGGCGAGCCATGCTCCATGCCGACCGGCGACTGGTCGATCACCATCGCCGGGGTGTCGATCAGCATTGAGTGCTCGGACTGGACCCTCGAGGCGTCGACCCCGGGGCCGATCGGTGCCTTCCTCCAGGTCAGCTCGAAGGGAGGCGAAACCACCATCTTCTGCGGCCCGACCGCATCGCTCTCCATTGGTCCGTTCTCGGCCGGCTCGAAGAGCGGGTTCTACCTGACCTCGTCGCCGACGACCGGCGTGCGCGACTTCGGCTACCGCGTTGAGCCTGCCAGCGTCGGCCTCACCGGCGGACCGATCTCGCTGAACGCCGCCTCCATGGAGTCGATGGACTTCAGCTTCGTCGGCATCACGGCCTACCTGCCCGGCGTCTGAGCCGCCGCGCTGTCGCGCGAAATACGCGCAGCACGAGGACCTAGCGGTCGAGCGCGCGCCGGAACCTCACGTACAGCGCGATGTCGTACAGCGCCTTGATCCCGCCCGCCAGGACGAAGGGCGCCCCGACCCACAGGCTCTGCATCAAGGCGCCGCCCAGGATGGGGGCCACCGGGCGCGCGAGATGCCGGGCCGCATTTGTGTACGCGGCCGCCGCCGTCCGCTCCGAGGGATCCACCAGCGCCACCACGAACGCCTGTCGCGCCGGCACGTCCATCTGCGACAACACCGATCGCGCGAGGAGCAGCCCGAACGCGATGGGCAGCGTCGGCGCGAACGGGATGAGCGCGAGGAGCACGTTCGATGGGAGGTGGGTGAAGACCATCGTGTTCACGAGGCCGATACGGTCGCCCAGCCACCCCGCCGCCACGGAGGACGCGGCCTGTAGCAGCCCGACGCCGAAGAACCCGAGGCCGATGACCTGGATGTCCGCGCCGAACTGGCGAGCGAACCAGAACGCCAGGAACGACTGCACGATGAAGCCGCCGGCGAACGCGTCCACGGCGAAGAGCGCTGCCAGCCGCTGGACCGCGCCGCGCGAGCGCTGGAGCCCGTGGGTCGAGAGGTCGGCGGTCGCCGGTGCGGGGGCCTCCACGTCTCGCGACAATCGCCGCGCCAGCAGGGCGCACAGCAGGCCGCCGAGGGCCAGGACGGCCAGCCAGCGCTGATCGGCGGGCAGGACAGGAATTGCCTCGCGCAGGATGCCCGGCACGCCGGCGGCCAGCGCGCCTATGGCGCCAGCGAGATACGCGACCGCGTTGTAGCGCCCGTAAACGCGCCCGCGCACCTCGGGCGGGACGCCCGCGAGCATCGCCGTCTCGAGGCTCGTGATCGGGCCGGACTCGTTCGCATCGGTCGAGAGCGTGCCAGTGAGGGCCGCGAGGATGAGGAGCGGCGTCCAGTCCGCCAGCGCGAAGACGAGGCCCGCGACCGCCATGACCACCAGGAGCCACGCGTACGCCCGCCGCCGTCCGACCCGCTCGCCCCAGCGGCCCACCGCGAGGGTGCTGACGGCCATGCCGACCAGCATCGCGGTGAAGACCACGCCGACTTCACCCGCCGTGAAGCCGCCCTCGGCGAGGCTGGAGCCGATGAGGATGCTCGCGAAGCCGTACAGGAACGCGCGAATGCCCTGGATGGCGAAGATGGTCCGGACGTCCGTCATCCGTCCCGTCCGAGGCTTCGCGTCAATCGGTGAGGACGAAGAGCGCAAAGAGAAGGTCCGTCGCCTGTTGGGCGTCCACCTCGTAGGCGAGCCCATCGCCCACCACAGCGTAGGACTGGCCGCCGCGGAGGGCGCCGGTCACGTCCACCACCACGCGCTCCGCGCTGCCCGACGCTCCCTCCGCCGTCCACGCGAACGGGGGCTCGGAGTCGAATGTGATGAGGAGGCGGCCCTCGCTCGGCGGGTCGTTCGGCGCCCCCACCGCCGGATCGTCGACCGGCGCCCCAAGACCGCCGACAACCCCGTCGAGCACCGCCTGCGCACGCTCGTGGCACGACTCATCCTGCGCGCCGCACCGCTCGCGGACGTGGAGCTTCGCCAGCGATGGGCCGACGGGATACGAGATCCCGCTGCTCGACGTGGACGTGACCCCGCATCCGACCAGGAACAGCACCGCGATGAGGGCGGCGCCCCTCACTCCGTGGCCTCGAAGACCGCGGCGATGCCCTGCCCGACCCCGATGCACATCGTCGCGAGGCCGTACCGAGCCCCGCGGCGCCGCATCTCATGCACCAGTGCCGCGGTCAGGCGCGCGCCGGACGCGCCGAGCGGATGCCCGATCGCGATCGCGCCCCCGTTCACGTTCGTCTTCTCGGCATCCAGCCCCAGCTCCCGCATCACGGGGATGGCCTGCGCGGCGAACGCCTCGTTCAGCTCCACGACGTCAAGGTCGTCGACGCCGATGCCGGCGCGCTGGAGCGCGCGACGCGAGGCGGGGATCGGCCCGAGGCCCATGACGCCCGGCTCCACGCCGGCGACGGCCGAGGCCACCATCCGCGCGATTGGCCGCAGGCCGAGCTCGCGTGCGCGCGCGTGCGACATCACCAGCAGCGCCGCCGCTCCATCGTTGATGCCGGACGAGTTCCCCGCGGTGACGGAGCCTGAGCCATCATCGGTGAATGCCGGACGCAGCTTCGCGAGGCTCTCGAGGCTCGCGTCGGGCCGCGGATGCTCATCGGTGTCGAACCTGCGCGTGCCGCGACCGTCGGGAACGTCGATCGGCACGATCTCATCGGCGAAGCGACCCGCTTCCTGCGCCGCCTTCCAGCGCTGCTGCGACCGGAGGGCGAAGGCGTCCTGCTCCTCGCGCGTGACGCCGTGGCGCTCCACGACGTTCTCCGCGGTCTCGCCCATCGAGTACGGGTAGTACGCATCGGCCAGGCGTGGGTTGGTAAAACGCCAGCCGAGCGTGGTGTCGTACATCGTCTGCTCGCCGCGCGGGAACGCGGCGGAGGGCTTGGCGGAGACGAACGGCGCGCGCGTCATGCTCTCCACGCCGCCCGCGACGAAGACCTCGCCGTCCCCGTAGGCGATGGCGTGCGCGGCGCTGATCACCGCCTGGAGGCTCGAGCCGCAGAGCCGGTTCACCGTCTGTCCCGCCACCTCGACCGGGAAGCCCGCGAGGAGCGCCGCCATTCGCCCGACGTTGCGGTTGTCCTCTCCCGCCTGGTTCGCCGCGCCGAGGATGACGTCGTCGATCTGCGCCGGGTCCAGCCCGTTGCGGGCGACCAGCGCCTTGATGACATGGGCGGCCATGTCATCCGGCCGCGTCTCGCGCAGCGCGCCGCCGTACTTGCCGAAGGCCGTTCGCAGACCGTCGACGATGACGGGCGTCCGCTTCGGGTCGCGGTCGATGCTCATGCCGACCCGATGCTAGCGCTCGGCGAAGGTCTTGATACTTTCCGCCCGGCGGAGCAGGATAGCCGCGAGTCGAGAGATCCTCCGAGGGATCCCAGGGACGACCCGAGGGG
>JBDTWT010000097.1:0-6482 GCA_040006555.1 Chloroflexota bacterium | reverse complement strand
GTGCCCAGAAAGACCAGCTTGCGCAACTTGCCTGGCCATTGCTGCCCGGCCTGCGGCGAACCCCTCGCGGACGCCGCCCCCGAAGCTCTCAGCGCGGGGATCGCGCCCGACAGCGCGCCGCCCAGCGAGGCCCGGCGATCGATGACCAGGACGCGCGCCGCGGCCGCGTAGGCGCCTGCGGCCACGGCCGTCGCGAGGAGGACGCCGAGGAGCGGCGCGATGCCGAGCAACGTGCGGAGCAGCTGCCCGCCGTCCGCCGTGTCAGGCGCCGTGAACTCGGCCGGTGCGATGCGCGCCAGCGCGAGCGCCGTGCCTCCCGCGGCGAGGAGGACGGGGATGGCGGCCACGACGGTGACACCGAACGCCCGCGCGGCGCTTCCGGGCGGGGCACCCTCTCGATCCGCGAGCACGGTGACGTCGGCCAGCGAGAGGAGCCAGAGCGCCAACAGGACGACGAGGCCTGCGATCACCGCGGCCGCCACCGCGTTCCACGGCCACGCAGCCGCGACGAACGTGCGGGCGCCGAGGAAGGTGAGGTCCGACACGTTCGGCGCCGGGACCACCGCGAGGAGCAGGGCGAGCGGACCGACGGTCGCCGCCCACGCGAGGCCTCCCGCGACCCACAGCTCCGGTCGGTCGGAGACGTGGCCTGCTGCCACGGACGCCTCGGTCAGCCAGCGGCGCATCGAGCGCGGACCCTAGCCGCCGTCGTCGAGGCCCAGCGCCCGGTAGGTGGCGTCGATCCCACCGAGGTGGTGGTCGAGGTCCATCGCCCGGTCGATCCCCTCCTCGGACAGCCACTCGCGAATGCCCGGCTCATCGGCCAGGGCGTCCCGGAAGGCGATCTCGCCCACCGACGCGCGCCTCGCGGCCGCCTGGACGAGCCGGTAGGCGGCCTGACGCTCGGCACCCCCGGCGATCATCGCCAGGAGGACCGCCTCGGAGTACACGAGCCCGCCGGTGGAGTCGAGGTTCGCGCGCATGCGATCGGCGTCCACCTCGAGACCGTCGAGGACGCCGGTCAGCGTGCGCGTGGCGTACGCCGCGACCCCGAGCGCCCGCTCGAAGACGAACCGCTCCGTCGACGAGTGGCTGATGTCGCGCTCGTGCCAGAGGGCCATGTTCTCCAGGGCGACCATCGCGTCCGCGCGAAGCAGCCGTGCCAGGCCGGTGACGCGCTCGGCGAGGATCGGGTTGCGCTTGTGCGGCATGGCGGACGACCCCTGCTGGCCTGATCCGAATGGCTCGAACGCCTCGCCGACCTCGGTCCGCTGCAGGTGCCGGATCTCGACCGCGATCCGCTCGAGCGTGCCGCCCAGGATCGCGATGGACGTGATGAGCTCCGCGTGCCGGTCGCGGCTGACGACCTGGGTCGGAGCGGGGTCCGCGGCCAGGCCCAGGCCGTCGAGGACGTGGCGCTCGACGTCGGCGGTCACGTTCGCGTGCGTTCCCACGGCGCCCGAGATGGACCCCGTCGCGACCGCCTCCCGTGCCCGCTCCAGCCGTTCCACGTCCCGTCGGAGCTCGGCGAGCCAGCCGGCGACCTTGAAGCCGAACGTGATCGGCTCGGCATGGATGCCGTGGCTGCGCCCGACCATTGGCGTGCGCCTGTGCTCGATGGCGAGGCGGCGGATCACCTCGGTCAGGGCGGCCAGCTCGGCGAGGAGGACGGTGGTGGCGTCCCGCAGGGTCACCGCAGTCGCGGTGTCGAGGACGTCGGAGCTCGTGAGGCCGTAGTGCAGCCACCGGCCCTCGGGACCGAGGCGCTCGGTGACGCTGCGCAGGAATGCGATGACGTCGTGCTGCGACTCGCGCTCGATCTCCGTCGCGCGCGCCGGGTCCACGTCCGTCGCCGTGGCTCGAATGCGCTCCCAGTCGGCGGTGGGGACCACCCCGGCCTCGTGGAGCGCCTCCAGCGCGAGGATCTCGATGCGCAGCCAGAGCTCGAGCTTGCGACGCTCGCCGAAGATCTCGCGAAGCTCCGGAAGGGCGTAGCGCTCGATCACCGCGAGGCTCGCGGGTCGATCCGCAGCTCCGCCTTCGATGCCTGGTCGCCGCGGAACGCCGCCACGCGCCCAGCGAGCGCGGGATCGGCGAGCGCGAGGATTCGGGCGGCGAGATGTGCCGCGTTCTTCGCCCCCGCCGAGCCGATGGCGACGGCAGCCACCGGCACGCCTGGCGGCATCTGGACCACCGAGTACAGCGCGTCCGCGCCGCCGAGCGACCCGCCGTCGAGCGGGATGCCGATCACCGGCTTCGCCGTGAGGCTGGCGACGACGCCGGGAAGGTGCGCCGCGAGGCCTGCGGCGGCGATGAACAGGAGCGTCCCGGCCGCCTCGGCCTCACCGACGTACGCGTGGAGCGCATCCGCCTGCCGATGCGCGCTGATCACGCTCGCCTCCCACCCGATGCCGTAGTCGTCGAGCACGTCGAAGCAGCCCTTGAGGGTCGGAAGGTCGGAACGGGAGCCACACACGACGGCGACGGTCGGCATCGGTCAAAGCATCTCACGCGCGGCGATGTCGTTCCGGAAGTGGCCGCCCTCGAGCGCGATCCCGGCCACCCCGCGATACGCCGTCTCGCGCGCGTCCCGAAGGGAGGCGCCGCGGCCGACGACGGTGACGACGCGGCCGCCGGTCGACTCGTAGGCACCGCCGGGCAGTCGCCGCGTGGCGGCGTGGAAGACGAGGAGGTCGCCGTCGTCCGCGGCTCCTGCCGGCTCGGCGCCGTCGAGCGCGCGGCTGGTCATCGGCGCATTCGGATAGCCCTCGGAGGCGATGACCACGGCGACCGCCGCGGCATCGCGGGCGGTGAGCGAGCCCTCCATGAGGCTCCGGTCGGCGAGCGCGGTGCCGACCAGCGCGGACGCCAGGTCGCCGTCGAGGATCGGCAGCAGCACCTGCGCCTCGGGGTCGCCGAAGCGCGCGTTGAACTCGATCACGGTCGGCCCGTCGTCGGTCAGCATCATCCCGGCGTAGAGCACGCCGCGGTACGGGGTGCCGTCCCGGGCCATCCGCCAGGCGATCGGCTCGAAGACGCTCGCCGCCACCTCCTCGAGCGCGTGCCGGTCGAACCACGGGACGGGGGTGTATGCGCCCATCCCGCCCGTGTTCGGTCCCGTGTCGGCGTCACCCAATCGCTTGTAGTCACAGGCGACGGCCAATGGCACGACGGCGTCATCGGCCACGAGGGCGAAGGCGCTCACCTCCCGCCCGGCGAGCCGCTCCTCCAGCAGGATCCGCGTCGCCGGGGAGGGCCCGTTGAACAGGGCGCGAACCGCCGACTCTGCCTCGTCGTGCGTCTCGGGGACGACGACGCCCTTGCCGGCCGCGAGCCCATCGGCCTTCACCACCGGCGGCCGCTCGCCGGCCCGGATGTGCGCCACGGCGGCGTCGGGATCGGTGAACGTCCGCGCCTCGGCGGTCGCCACTCCGGCGCGCCGCAGCTGGTCCTTGGCGAAGGACTTGGAGGTCTCGAGCCGGGACGCGGCCCGGCTCGGCCCGAAGGCCGGGACGCCCGCGGCCCTGAGAGCGTCGGCGACGCCCGCGGCGAGCGGACCCTCGGGTCCGATGACGACGAGCCCGTAGCGCTCACGCGACGCGTGCCGCGCCACGGCCCGCGGGTCGGTGATGTCGAGGTCGGGCACCGGATCGGCCACGGCGTCAGTGCCGCCGTTGCCGGGGGCGATCCGCACGCGTCGCACCCCCTCGTCGCGCGCCAGCCGCCAGGCCAGTGCGTGCTCGCGGGCACCCGAGCCGAGCACGAGCACCTCCATCGGTGCTAGGGCGACGGGCTTGGCGCTGCTGACGCTCCGGTGAGCTCGGCGAGGGCATCCAACGCGTCGCCAAGCTCCTCGATCCGCCGCTGGAACGTTCCGAGGTCGCCATCGTCGAGCGCGGCCTGGGCGGCGTCGTAGAGGCGTTCGATCTCAGCCACCAGGCCGGCCACGTCCGCGGGCAGCGGGCCGGGCTCGCCACCCGGATCCGTCGGGTCGACCGGCTCAGGGGTCGGAGGCTCCACCTCCCCGAGCAGCTGGCGCAGTCCCTCCTCGACCGTCTCCGCGAATGCGACCCGCTCCTGGTCGACCATGATCACGCGCACGAACTCGGGGAACGGCGCGCCCTGCGCCTGGAGGAAGATCGGCTCGATGTAGATGAGGCCGTCCTCGCCGATCGGGAGCACGAGCAGGTTGCCGCGCACCACCGACGAGCCGGCGTTCGACCACAGCGTGAACTGCTCGCTGATGTTGTCGTCCTGGTTGATGCGCGCCTCGACCTGCGCCGGACCGAGCGTCGTGGTGTCGGACGGGAAGCGGAAGAGGATGCGCTCGCCGTAGAAGCCGGGATCCATGCGCGCCGCCGACCAGGCGATCATGTTCGGCCGGCTCTCGGCGACGAGCGGCTGGATCAGGACGAACTCGGCCTTGTCCTCGCCGGGGATGCGCATCGTGACGTAGTAGGGCTCCATCGGGTCGGACGCCTCGGTCGAGACGTCTTCCGGAATCGCCCAGCGATCCTCCTGGTTGTAGAAGGTGGCGGCGCCCGCATCGGTCGCCGGCAGGTGGTAGACGAGCGCCGTCTGGTTCTGCGCGATGAACAGGTCCTCGGGATAGCGCAGGTGCGCCACGAGCGCATCGGACATGGCCGACATCGGCTGGAAGAGGTTGGGGAAGATGCGCGCATAGGCGCGGATGATCGGGTCGTCCGCATCGGAGATGTAGAAGTCGACGGTGCCGTCGTAGGCGTCGATCACGACCTTGACGCTGTTTCGGATGTAGTTGGCGCCCGTGAAGGGGCCCTCCAGCAGGGGCTGGGCGTTGGGGTAGCGGCCGGTCAGCGTGTAGGCGTCCCACACCCACACCAGCGCGTCGTCCGCGCTGACGAGATAAGGATCGTGGTCGAAGAACAGGAACGGCGCGATCTCGGGCACGCGCTCGGTGATGGCGCGCCGGAACAGGATCTGCGAATCGCCGGTGAGCTGGCCGCTGATGAGGAGGTTGAGGTCGCCGAAGCGCAGCGCGAACAGCGCTCGAGCGATCGGATTCCCCAGGTCCACGCCGGTGGTCCCGCCCCAGGTGGTGAAGGCGGCACCCTCCTCGCGATCGTCGAGCGGGTAGTCGAACTCCTGGGTGTCGGTGCCGGTGACGACCCAGGTGTCGGTCTCCTCGCCGAAGTAGATGCGCGGCTCGGTGACCGGTAGCTGCGGCTCGCGATTGATGCCGCTGACGAGGTAATCGGGCTGGCCCTGCGGCGTGACGGCGTCCACGGGAACCGCGGTGATGCCGTAGCCGTGGGTGAAGACGAGGCGCTCGTTCGTCCAGGTCCGCGCCTGGTCCGCCAGGCGATCGATGTCGAGCTCCCGGGCGCTGAGCATGATCTGGCGCTGCTCGCCGGCGATCGCGTAGCGGTCGATGTCGACATCACGGAACGTGTAGTACTGCCGCAGGATCTGCTGCTGGCCGAACGTGGTGAGGAGCGGTCGGTAGTCCCATAGGCGCAGGTTGTCGATCGTCGCCTGATCCTGCGCGAAGACCTCGCGCGTGAGCTCCTGCTCACCGGTGAAGCGCCGTTCCTCCGCGCCGTCGAGGTCGAACGCAGCCCGCGTGGCCTCGAGGTGATTGCGGAGGTAGGGCCGCTCGACGGCGAGCTCGTTGGGCTCCACCTGCACGCGCTGCACGAAGGCCGGATACAGGCCGCCCACGAGGATGGAGAGCAGGAACCAGCCGGCGGCGGCGCCTGCCAGCAGCCACAGCGTCCGGAACCACGTGTTGAGCACGAGGAGCGCGGCAGCCGCGAGCGCCACGACCGTCAGGATCACATACGCCGGCATCTGCGCGTTCATGTCCGTGTACGTCGCCGCCTGCACCGACCCCGCGATGCCGCGCGTCGAGTACGCGAGGTCGGCGATGTCGAGCTGGTAGCCCGCGGCGATGACGACCAGCAGCAGCGCGCCGATGACCGACAGGTGCGCCCGGACCGGCGCGGTCAGGTGGAACTGCCAGCGCAGGGCCCGGGCCGCGTACGTGCCCGCGGTGAGCAGCGCCACGACGATCAGGGTGGTGAAGGCCCAGCCCTGGATGAAGTGGAGGACGGGCAGGTCAAAGACGTAGAAGCCGATGTCGCGCCCGAGCGTCGGATCCGTCACGCCCCACTCCTCGCCGTTGAGGAAGAGGAGCACCGTCTCCCAGTTCGAGCTCCACGCGGCCCCGGATCCGAGCGCGAGGACGACGGCCACGACCGTCACCGCCACGGCGATCAGCCTGGAGGCGTCGGGCATCTCGATGCTGCCGAGCTGGCGCACCGGCGCCTGCGGCGCGATCCGGCGGGCGATCCACGCGCTGAGGAGCGCCGGCACCAGCATGGCCACGAAGCCGATGCCGAAGAGCGCGATCTGCGCCCAGATGCGCGTGGTGCGCGCGTCGCGCCGCCCGAGCGCGTCGTACCACATGACATCGGTGATGAGGTTGACGACGCCACCCAGCA
>JBDTWT010000096.1:0-6562 GCA_040006555.1 Chloroflexota bacterium | reverse complement strand
ATCGGCAGGACGTAGTAGCCCCACTTCCGCTTCGCCTCGGGGACGTAGACCTCCCAGAGGTAGTCGAAGCTCCAGAGCGAGCGCAGCATCTTGCGATCCCACACGAGCGGGTCAAGAGCGCCGAGGAAGCTGACGGCGGGCGGCGGCAGCGAGCCCGGCTCGGCGGTGGCCCGCAGGATCGGCTCCTCGGCCGCGATGATGTACTGGAGGCGCTTGAATCCCTCGACCTCGAGCGGAAGCAGCTCGCCGGACGCGACCAGGCGCTCGGTGCGGGCGATCCGCTCGGCCTGCGAGCCGGCGCTGTACATCACCTCGCCCTGGGTTCCGATCGTGGTCGTCATGCCGGTCGCGCGGAATCGGCTCAGGAGCCGATGCGTCATCGCGTCCTCCTCGGACTCCTTCAGCTTCAGCTGCTCGGCGGAGACCAGGCGCTCCATGAGGTCGTAGTAGCGCCGGTTGCCCTGACGCCGAGAGATGCCGATGCGCCCGGCGACGAAGAGAGCCTCCATCACCGCGCGCGAGGCGCGCGTGGGCGCCCACCACCAGTCGACCGCGTGCCCGTGCTCGCTGAACGCCGCAGTGGAGAGGGGTCCGTCAGCCGTCAGCCGTTTGAGGATGGCGCTGGCGACGTCGGCCTGGTCCTTGAGGATGCCGCTGTCGACGGATGCGCCGTACCGCTGCCAGGTGATGCGGTAATGCGGCAGCTCGTGCATCGGGACGATGTTGAGGCTCTTGTTGTAGAGCTCGATCAGGCGCCGATCGGGGCCGTAGAGCCACCGCTCGCACCACTCGCGCCGGTAGCCGCGGATGCGCGCGTGGAGGACGAGGTCGTGGTTCCGAGCACCTGGCACCTCGAGCGGGTCGAATTGCAGGAGCCCCAGCCGCTCGACCACCTCCAGCACGGACTGCGCTCGGGGCTTGAGCGAGCGCGGCGGCGCGAGAAGGTGCCGACGGACGAGGAACCGGCGCGCGTGATCGGCGCTGATCGCGAGCGGTGGCATGCAGTCCGATCGTAGCCGCGGCCGCGCCGATCCGCCTTCGGAGGGGTTATCCACGGGGTTGGCACTCCGGGAATCCGAGTGCCAATCGGTATAATCCCGCCGCTATGGCCGTGAAGCGCGACTACTACGACATCCTCGGCGTCCCGCGCGACGCCCCCGAGGAGGAGATCAAGCGCGCGTTCCGGCGGCTGGCGCAGCGCCATCACCCGGACGTGGACACGACGGCGGACGCCGAGCAGCGCTTCAAGGAGCTCAACGAGGCGTACCGGGTCCTCTCGGATCGCCAGCGCCGGACGGCGTACGACATGTTCGGCCACGCGGGGGTCGACGGGGCGAGCGCCGGTGGCTTCGAGGGCTTCGGAGGCGGGTTCGGTCCCTTCGGCGACATCTTCGACGCGTTCTTCGGCGGCTCGCCCGCGGGCGCACGCCGGCGAAACCGCGTGGTGGCAGGCGCCGACCTGCGCTATGACCTCACGATCGAGTTCGCCGAGGCGGTCTTCGGCGTCACCCGCACCGTCGGCTTCACGACCCTGGTCACGTGCCCCCGCTGCGAAGGCGGGGGAGGCGAGCCCGGCACCGAGCCGGAGACCTGCCCGGACTGCAACGGGTCCGGCGAGCGGCGACGCGTGGCGCAGACGATCCTGGGTCAGATGGTGAACATCGTCACGTGCAGCCGGTGCCGTGGCGAGGGCCGCATCGTGACGAGCCCATGCACGAGCTGCGGCGGCGATGGCCGCGTGCGCGAGGAGCGCACCCTCGAGGTGACCATCCCCGCCGGCATCGACGATGGGCAGCGCATCGCCCTCGAGGGCCGGGGCGAGGCCGGGCCACGTGGCGGCCCCAATGGCGACCTGTACGTGCAGGTGAAGGTCCGACCGCACGCCAGCCTGCTGCGCCGTGGAGCCGAGCTCTACCACGAGCTGCCGATCACGTTCCCGCAGGCGGCCTTGGGCGCAACGCTCAGCGTGCCCACGGTGGAGGGCGGCGAGGAGGTCGAGGTCCCGTCCGGCGCGCAGCACGGCCAGGAGATTCGGCTGCGCGGGAAGGGGGTCCCGCGGCTCCGTGGCGCGGGACGCGGCGACCTGCATGTCGTCCTGAACGTCGTCGTGCCCGCCAAGGTCTCGAAGCGCGAGCGGGAGCTGCTGCAGGAGCTCGGCGAGGTCTCGGGTCCGGCGGTCGTGCCGAAGGGATCGACGTCGCTGTTCGACCGCCTGCGCGACATCTTCGGCTGACGCGCTCCCCGGTGCGCTGGCTCGAGCTGAGCGTGGAGGCCGATGCCGAGGCGGTCGAGGCGGTCTCCGAGATCCTCGGACGGGTCAGCGCCGGCACCGCCGTCCGGCCCACGCGGCTCATCCGCGACCCGAACGACGAGCTCGTGGCCCGCGAGGATCCCGAGGCGCCGTACGTCGTCAGCGCACATGTCGCCGACGAGCCGACGGCCGCCTCCAGCGTCGAGGACACCGAGCGCGCGCTGTGGCACTTCCAGGCGTTCGGGCTCGGCAGGGTCGGCTTGCTCCAGGTGCGATCCGTCGACGACGCGGACTGGACCGATGCGTGGAGAGAGCATTACGTCCCGCAGCGGATCGGTCGCGTCGTGATCGTCCCCTCGTGGGCCGATGAGCCGGTCGCCCCTGGAGAGGTCACGATCGTCATGGACCCGGGCATGGCCTTCGGGACCGGCCTGCACCCGACCACGCGCGGCTGTCTCGCGATGCTCCAGGAGCTGTCGCCGATGCCTGGCGCTGTCCTGGACGTCGGAGCGGGCTCCGGCATCCTCGGGCTCGCGGCGCTGCGGCTGGGCGCCGAGCGTGTCACGGCGGTCGACATCGACGCCGATGCGGTTCGCGCGACCCTCGACAACGCCGCCCGCAACGACCTCGCGGACCGCGTCAGCGCCAGCCGCGGGTCGCTCGGGACGGAGCCGACCGAACGCTACGGCCTCGTCCTCGCCAACCTCGTCGCGGCCGTCCTGGTGGACCTCGCGCCGCGCCTCGCGGCTCACCTCGCGCCGGATGGCGTCCTCATCGCGGCCGGCATCATCGAGCCGCGCGCCGAGGAGGTGACGGACGCGCTGACGGCGGCCGGGTTGGCGGTGCGCGAGCGTCGGGACGACGGCGAGTGGGTGAGCCTGCGCCTTCAGCGCGAGGGGGCCGGGTGACCGTTCATCGATTCTTCGTCGCACCGACCGATGCGGTCGGCGAGCGGTTCCCGCTGCCGGCGAGCATCGAGCGCCAGGTCCGCGCGGTGCTGCGGCTGAGGGACGGCGAGCGCATCGTGCTGCTCACCGGCGACGGCAGCGAGGCCACCTGTCGCCTGGAGCACGGCGAATGTGTCGTCGAGGAGCGGCGAGCGTCGGCGGGTGAGCCGCGGCATCGGCTCACGGTCGTGCAGGCCCTTCTGAAGGGCGACGCGCTCGAGGAGGTCGTCCAACACGGCACGGAGGTGGGTGTCACCACGTTCCGCCTCGTCGTGACCGAGCGATCCGTGGCCCGCGAGCTGTCGGTGCGCAGGCTCGAACGGCTGCGAGCGATTGCCCGCGAGGCGGCCGAACAATCCGAGCGCGGCGTGATCCCGGAGGTCCATGCGCCGGTCCCGCTGCGCGAGGCGCTGATCCCGGGATCGGTGCTCCTGCTGGAGCGCCACGGCGCGCGGCGCCTGGGTGAGCTGGATGCCCCGACCGTGGTCGTCATCGGTCCGGAAGGTGGCTTCAGCCCGTCCGAGGTCGAGATGGCCACCGCTGCAGGCGTCGAGCTCGCCGGGCTCGGGCCGCGCATCCTGCGGTCGGAGACCGTTGCCGTGGCCGCGGCGGCCGCGATCTTGTCGCGCACCGGCGACTTCGCCTAGGCTGCGGCAGTGAGCGAGCGCGATCCGGACTGCCTGTTCTGCCGGATCGCCTCCGGCGAGATCCCCTCCGACCGGGTGTTCGAGGACGACGAGGTCATCGCGTTTCGGGATATCGCGCCTCGTGCGCCAACGCACGTGCTCGTCATCCCGCGACGGCACGTCGCCGACGTCCATTCCCTCACCGATGACGACGCCGGCCTGCTCGCGAGCTGCTTCGCCGCGCTGCGGCGCGTTGCCGATGCCGAGCGACTGGCGAGCGGCTACCGGATCGTGACGAACGTCGGTCCCGACTCGGGCCAGACCGTGTTCCACCTCCACTTCCACCTGCTGGGTGGCCGCCAGATGGGCTGGCCGCCGGGGTAGACCTCGTGATGATCCCGTCCCCGCGCTCGATTGACCGTCCACCCACGCCGCTGGTACCCTCGATCGGCTTGCGCGCCCTCCGGGTGAGCCCGGAACGAGCGTGGCGCGAAATCACAGCGGGAAGGAGGCGAGACGTTTGGCAGAAGTCCGCGTGGGCGAGAACGAGTCGTTCGAGAGCGCGCTGCGTCGGTTCAACAAGAAGATCCAGCAGTCGGGGATCCTCGCAGAGGCACGACGCCGCGAGCACTACGAGAAGCCCAGCGTGAAGCGAAAGCGCAAGGAAGCCAAGAAGCGAAAGGTAACCTCGCGCCCCTAGCGCCAGACGCCAGCCTCAATCCAACACAGCCGGCGCCGCGGAGGACGACCGAGACCGATGACGCCGGAGACCGATCCGATCACGCTGAGCGGCCGCATCGAGGCCGCGATGCGTGACGCCATGCGCGCGCGCGACGCGCAGCGCACCCAGACCCTTCGAATGGCGATGGCGGCCGCCCACAACCGTCGCATCGCCCTGGGGCGCGACCTGAACGACGAGGAAGTCGTCGACGTCCTCACCAAGCAGGTGAAGCAGCGCCGCGAGAGCATCGAGATGTACGCGGCCGCGGGCCGCGCGGATCGAGCGGCGCTCGAGGAGGAGGAGGCCGCGATCCTCGCCGAGTTCCTCCCGGAGCAGCTCGACGAGGCAGCGGTCGAGCGGCTTGCCCGCGCGGCGATCGCCGAGACCGGCGCCTCCTCTCCCGCGGACCTCGGCCGCGTGATGGGGCGCCTCACGCCCCAGACAAAGGGCCGCGCCGACGGCCGCCTGGTCAGCGACGTCGTGCGCCGCCTGCTGGCGGGGTCCTAGGCACAGCATGTTCATCCCGCGGACGCTCACCGAGATCTCCGGCGGAGCTCCCGGACGGGCCGCCGTCACGCGCGCGATCGTGGTGGCGGGCATCGTCACCGCCGCGCTCTTCCTCATCCTCTCGGCGAATATCACGCTGGGCCAGGAGGACCTGGAGGTCGGTCAGATCGCGGAGCGCGACATCCGCGCCCCGCGGGACGTCACCTTCGACTCGGTGACCCAGACGCGGGCCGCCCGCGACGCGGCCGCGGCCGACGTCCCCGCCCAGACGGTGACCGCCAAGGCGCCCGCGGACAACCTCGCGGAACAGCTGACCGCGTTCGACTCGCTCGCTCGACGCGTCACGCGCGCGCTCGACCTCCGCGACCGCGGAGTGCTCTCCATCGAGGAGGCCGTGGAGCGCCTCGCGGACGACGCGCCGGAGGTCCTGCCCACTCACCGCACGTTCCTGGCCCAGATGCCGGGCGCCTCATGGGAGGCGGTGGCGGCGGAGGCGCGCCGCGTCGTGGAGGCGACCCTCGCGGACTCGATCCGACAGGACGAGCTTCCCGAGGTGCGTGACGAGGTGCGCAACGCGATCACGGCCGACCTCGCGGCGGAGGAGCGCACGCTCGCGGGAGACATCGCGGCGGCGTTCATCGAGCCGACCGAGGTCATGAGCGCCGAGCTCACCGCCCAGGAGCGCGACCGGGCCCGAGCGGCCGTCGCCCCGGTCGTGGTGACGGTGCGTGTGGGCGAGGCGATCGTCCGGCTCGGCGATCCGATCGACGCGATCGCGTTCGAGAAGCTCGAGGAGCTCGGGCTGACCCAGCCGCGCACCGAAGCAGGGACGATCCTGGGGAACGCGCTGATCGCGGCCCTCGTGGCGGGGGTGCTTGTCGCCTACCTGCTGCGCTTCCAGCCCGACGTCTGGCACCGCAACCGCTCCGTCCTCCTCTTCTTCCTGGCGCTGGTGGTCACCGCCGTGGCGATGCGGGTGTCCGCAGACCGGGCCCTGTGGGCCTTCATCGTCCCCACGTCGGCGGCCGTGCTGCTCGTCGGCATCCTCCTGCACGGGGGCGCCGGAGCGGCCATGGCGGTCGCGCTCGGCGTGCTCGCCGGCGTCATGAACCGCGACGCGCTCGACCCGGCCGTGTACGTCATTGCGGGTGGGCTCGTCTCACTCCTCACCATCACGAGCGCGGAGCGGCTGAACGCCTTCGTGCGCGTCTTCGCGTTCCTGGCGCTGACGAACATCCTCGTCGTCACCGCCTTCAGCCTGCTCGGTCAGCGCGACCTCGCGGCCATCGTCGGGCTGGCGGCAGCCGGGTTCGTGAATGCGGCGCTGTCGGTCATCCTCGCGATTGGCAGCTTCGCGGTCCTCGGCAACGTGTTCGGGATCATGACCGTCTTCCAGCTCCTCGAGCTCGCCAACCCCTCGAATAGGTTGCTCCGGCGGCTGCTCCTCGAGACGCCCGGCACCTACCACCACAGCGTCATGGTCGGCAACCTCGCCGAGCGGGCGGCGGAG
>JBDTWT010000095.1:0-6788 GCA_040006555.1 Chloroflexota bacterium | reverse complement strand
CAGGTGCGCGATGTCGCGCATGGCCTCGAAGGTGAGGAGCCTCAGCGCCTCCGCAACCTGAGGCCGGCGGCCAGAAAGAGCGACCCAAGGGCGAGGAGCCCCGCGAAGATCGCCGGTGCGCTCCCGAGCTGCGGCGCGCCGTGGTTGCCCACGCTCGTGTTCGGTACCAGCGTCGGCGCCGCGGGGGCCGGGCTCGGGGATGGGACCGGCGTCGCCGCGGCGAGCACGTTATTCGTGATGGTTGCGGAGCAGACGGTCCGCGTCCCACCTCCGTTGGACGAGCCGTTGCACTGGTCGATGATGAAGGCGAGGCCCGAGGACTGCGTGCCGCTCGCGGTGCAGGTGAGCGAGGCTCCCCCGCCGTTCGCCGAGCCGTTGCACTGGGTGATCGTGGCGCTCGTCGTCGTCGCGGGGTCGGGATTGCAGGCCCTGACGGTTCCCGTCGTCACCGAGCCGTCGCACTGGTTCACCGTGGCGGCCGTCACCGTCGGAGCGGGTGTGATTCCGATGAAGTTGTTGGTCACCGTGACGCTGCAGAGGAGCGTGCCGCCGCCGCCGTTGATCGAGCCGTCGCACTGGTTGACCGCGGTGACGGCCTCGCTCAACGGCTGCGTGGTGGTGGTACACGTCGCATCCGGGACGCCGGCTGAGCCAACACACTCGCGGACCGTGACGACCGCGGATGCCCCGCTGGGGGTGATCGTGTTCACGACGGTGGTCTCGCAGACCGCTCCCCCGTTGCCGAGTCCGTTGTTGCAGGTCACCGTCGGGGCGATCACGACCGCGGCTGCGGGCGCCGTGACGAACAGCGATGCCGCTGACAGCATCGAGACTGCGGCCAGGCCGGCGAAGAGGACGCGGAGCGAGCGGTGCATGGGAACCCCTGTAGCGGATTTGAGCGTCGAGGCCAAGCGGCCCCAGTCCGTAAACCATTATCGCGGTCGGTACGCCGCGTGACCGCCATTATCGTCCGAAAGACCGATCCGTCTACCTCCGCCGCGCCTGCCGGCCTCCTAGGGCCGAGCGACCTCGAGCCCGTCAACGAGCGTGAGGTCAGATCGAACCGATGCGAGCGCCTCCTCGGCCCGCACCAGGGTAGGAAGGTCCACGGTGAGGACCGCGAGGTCCGCACGCGCACCGACGAGCAGGTGACCCTCGTCCTCGACGCCGATCGCTCGCGCGGGCGCGAGCGTGTAGGCCGACAGGGCCCGGGCGACCGTCAGCGCCTCCGCAGGCCGCCAATCCTCGCGCTGGTCGGTCGGAAAGCGCCGATGCACCGCCGCGAAGATCCCGAGCCACGGGTTGGCCGACTCGATCGGCGCGTCCGAGCCGGCCGCGAGGAGCGCGCCGGCATCGGCCAGGGACCGGAACGCATACGCGTCGGCCTGACGCCCGCCCCAGCAGGCCTCCACGAGGTCGCGATCGGCGGCGGCGTGGATGGGCTGCACGCTCGCGGTGATCCCGAGCCGCGCGAAGCGGGCGCGATCGACGGCCCGTGCGAGCTGCACGTGCTCAATCCGGTCGCTCGGCGTGCCGGCGAGTCGCGGCTCCGCGCGCTCGACCGCATCGAGGACGACAGCCACCGCCCGATCCCCGATCGCGTGCACCGCCATCCCGATGCCAGCTGGGCGCGCGGCCGCGAACAGGGCATCGAGCTCGCCGGGCTGGACCCGAAGGATGCCCGAGCTTGGCTCTCCGCAGGTGCGCGGCTCGAAAAGCGCCGCGGTGCCCGACCCGAGGGCGCCGTCCGAGTACTCCTTGGCCCAGCCGAAGCGCATCGTGTGGCGTTCGCCCACGCGTGCCGCGGTCCGGAGTCCGCGCCCGGCCGCGGCCGCGATGGCGTCGGCGGGAATGTTGAGCGTCAGGCGCAGCCGCCCGTCCACGAGCTCGCCCAGGTCGGTGAGCGAGGAGAACGAGTCGCCCAGGTCCGCATCGGCTCCGGTGCCGTTCTCGTCGGTGTAGTCCCCTGCATCGGTCGCGCCCGTGATGCCGAAGCCGGCCAGCTCACGCAGTGTCTCGTCCAACGGGTCGCGCAGGGCCGGGCCCTGGAGACGCGCCACGATGGGCTGAACGATGCTCAACGCGGATTCGCGGAGGATGCCGCTCGGTTCGCCGTGCAAACCCCGCTCGATTCGCCCGCCCGCCGGATCCGGGGTGCGGCCGTCCAGCCCGGCCCGCGCGCGTGCCGTCGCCGACGCCCACCCGGAGTGGCCGTCGTGGCTCATGAAGAACGCAGGCCGTCCGCCGGTCGCCTCCTCCAGCTCGGTGAGCGGGACGCCGGCGAGCAGTGCCTCCGACCAGCCGCGACCGGTCAGCCAGGCGTCGGGCCGCGCTCTCGAGGCTGCCTCGCGCACCAGGGCGGCGACCTCTCGGACGTCTGCGGCGCCGTCGAGAGAGACATCGCGGCGGGCGCGTGCCAGGCCGACGAGGTGAATGTGAAAGTCGTGGAGCCCGGGGATGACGGCGCGGTCGCGTACGTCGACGACGCGAGCGCCGGCTCCCCCCGCCGCCAGGACGTCCTCGCGCGTCCCCGCGGCCACGACCCGACCACCGGAGATTGCGATCGCCTCCGCCGTCTCGAAGCGGTCGGCGTGCGCCGCGAGCACGACCTGGCCGCAGATGACGAGGTCGGCCTGCGCGCTCATCGGGCCAGCCGTCCTCCCGAGCGTGGCGTCTGGACGAAGGTGGGCGCCACGCCGAGCGCGATGCGGGCGAGCGCGGCCGGCACCACGACGAGCCAGTGCGACAGGAACAGGGCGCCGCGCGCAGCGCGGCCGACGAGCGGGAGACCTCGCTCCCCCGCCGCCGCGAGGCCGGCGATCGCGAGCAGGAAGGATCCGAGGCCGTAGCCGACGAACAGCGAGACGGGCACCGTCCAGTCGGCCGGACGCGGCATCGGGATGGTGAGGACGCTCGCGGTCACCGCGGCGACGAAGAGCGGCGGAACGAGGAACTCGCCGGCGAACGCGAGGAAGTCGAGCTTTCGTCCGGGCGGCTGCGCCCCCGCGAGGAGCCCCGGGCCGTGCTCGAGCAGCCGGCGGACGCTGCCCTCCGCCCACCGCATCCGCTGCCGCCACAGCGCGGTGAGACTCTCGACCGCCTCCTCGTGGACGGTGGCCTCTGGGGCGAGGGTCACGTGATGACCCGCGGACGAGAGGCGGGTCGACAGCTCCAAGTCCTCGGTGAGCGCTCCGTCGCTCCAGCCACCGACCGAGTCCAGGATGTCGCGGCGGACGAACATCCCGTTGCCGCGGAGCTCGGCAGTGCCGTCGGTCACCCAGCGGCCGCATTGGCTGGCCATGTCCATGAGCTGCTCCTCGGCCTGCGCCCTGGTCAGCCACGACGCGGTGTTGCGCGGCTGTCGGGCGACCTGGAGGGCCGCGGCGGATTCGTCGCGCCTCCAGGCGCGCATGGCGCGCTCGAGGAACGACCGGTCGAGGAGCGTATCGGCATCGATCACCCCGACGACCTGCCCGCGGACGTACGGCATGGCGAAGGAGAGCGCGGCGCCCTTGGTACGCGCTCCTCCGGGCTCTCGACGCACCACGGTGAGGGTGGCGGCACCATCCGTACGGCGGGCGACGTCGCCGGTGTTATCCGACGATCCGTCGTCAACCACGAGGAGCTCGTACGCCGGGGCTCCGTCGGGGCCGGTGTACGCGAGGCCGCGCGCCGCCGCAACCGAGGGGCCGATGACGGCTGCCTCGTTCCGCGCGGGCATGACGAGCGAGACGAACGGGAGGTCGCGGGCGAGGCCGGTCGGCTCGCCGGCGCCACTCCGCGCGTCAGCCACGGCGCGTCGCATCACCCGCCAGCCGTGCCACGCGAGCCACGCGACGTAGGCGATCGAGACAGCGATCGAGACCTGGAGCGCCCGGGCGGCGAGGGGAACCGAGATCGCGAGCCACGCGACGATCCCCGAGACGAGGAGGACGGCGGCGGCGGTGAGCCTAGCCGCCATCGCTCGCCGGGCGACGGCGACGACGCCGGCGGTGCGGTGGCTCGGCTCGTGGATCCGCGACGCGCGGCGTGCCCGGCGCGACCTCGTCGCGCAGCATCGCCGCCGGCGGCGCCAGGGTGTCGCGGACGTGCAGACCGCTCCGGGCGTTGCGGCGCCATGAGGCAATGCCGGCCCACAGCGTCACGAGGCCCAGGAACCCCATGACCACCGGGATGCCGGTGCCGTCGAAGAAGATGTCGAGGATGTCCGCCGCGGCCGGGGCGGCGATCACCGGCAGGAACGAAGCGACGGACAGGAGGGTGTTGAGGATGCCGAAGATGCGACCGCGCACGTCCGGCGGCAGGTCCTCCTGCAGCGCGGTCTGGGAGGGGATCGCCACGAAGGCGTACTCGAGGCCGGCAAAGACCGCGATGACCACCACCACCGCCAGGAGGCTGACGAGCGGCGCGATGGCGGGCACGGCCTCCTCCAGCGGCGCCGTGGCCGCTCCGAAGACGGCCGAGACCGGTTTGACGATCGCGAGCAGCACGAGCGTGATGCCCATGGCGACCAGCCCGATGTCGATCACGAGTCGCTTCGGGATGTCCTTGCCGTACGAGTTCAGGAAGAGGATCCCGACCACGGCCCCGAGGCCGGCCGGACCCATGATGAAGAAGAAGTTCTGCGACGTGAGGCCAAGGATGTCGACGGCGAACCCGGGGCCGATGGCACCCAGGACCCCGATCAGGCTCGACGAGATCCCCAGGTAGGCCAGGCTCCATGCGATGGCCCGGTGGCGCCGTACGAAGGCCACGCCCTCCGAGAGCTGGTCGAAGAGCTCCTGCACCGCGCGCCCGGCTGCGGCCCGGCCGGGAGGCGCCTCGTGGTCCGGCGGCACGGCCGGCAGCGGCAGGATGGCGAGCGCGGCAACCCCGAACATGATGGCGACGAGGAAGTACACGGTGATCGGTCCGACCGCGATGAGGACGAGGGGGCCGAGGAAGCCGAAGCCGATCGCGAACGTGGCGTTGATGGTCAGCACGAAGATCGAGTTGGCGGCCATCAGATGGCGTCGGTCGACGATGCGCGGGATGGCGGTGAGCTCCGCCGGGGCGAAGACCGCGGTCGCGGTGGCGATCCCGAAGTTGATGAGGTAGACGAGCGGCACGTTGGCCGTGTCCGTGTTCGGGGCCACGAAGATGAACGCGATGATGCCGACGGCGCGGACCACGTTCGTGGCGAGCATGATCGTCTTGGCGTTGCTCCGCTCCACGAGGACCCCGCCCAGCGTGCTGAACAGCACCGCCGGCACGAGGAACGTGAGCAGCAGCACGGCGACCGCGGTATCGGACTTGGTGGTGCCGTGGACCGTCGCCATGAGCGCGGCGAGCACCATGTTGCTCGCCAGCTGGCTCAGCGTCTGGGCCGACCACAGGAAGACGAATGGTCGGTTGCGAAAGACGGTGCCGGCGCCGGACAGGTCGCCGGTGGCGGATGGATCGACGTGCGCCATCGGTCAGGCGCTCTCCTCGGGGCCGCGGGCCAGGTACGTGGTGAAGCGCCGCTCCACGTCGAGCCGGTCCATGAGGATCCTATGTCGGCAGACCTCGCACACCATGCCGATGTCGGCTCCGAGCCGAACGACCTCCCAGTCCCGGCTGCCGCACGGGTGCTGTTTGCGGAGCCGGAGCCGATCGCCGATGCGGAGGTCGAGCGGAGGCGCCACCGTCACCAGGAGTCCTCGGCGGCCTTCATCGGGCTGAAGGCTACTCGACCGGCTGCGCGACCTGCGGCGTGAGGTCGCGCTGCGTCGCCGGGACGGTCACGCGGTCGCGCTGAGCGATCTGCCAGGTTGCCCCGATCTCGTGCTCGAACAGGGAGAGGATCCCGCCCGCGCGCTCGAGCGCGCCGGTCAACCCATCGGGCGAGCCGATGGCGGTCACGCGCACCGGGCCGCCGATCTCGACGCCGTCGATCTCGATGGCCGCGGTGCCCCGGACCGGGACCGAGCTCGCGGTGATGCGGACGTCGTCGATCGCCATCGCCTCGGCACCCGCGCTCCGCAGCTCATGGATGAGGTCGTTGATGTTCGACGGCTGGAACTGCCCCTCGATGTCCATCACGATCCCCTGCCCCTCGACGCCCATGAGCCCGGCGAAGGCGGAGAACCGGATCACGTCCTCGCTCGTCAGGGCGAGCCTCGACCGCCCCGTGACGTCGAGGCGCTCGTACTCCGCGACCTGCTGGCGCACCTCGGTGAGCGCGTCGCTCAGCTGGGCATTGCCGTCGCGCAGCGTCCCGATGAGGTCCGAGAGCTCCTGCGCGGACAGGCCGGACAGCTCCATCGCCGGCGCCTGCGACCGAAGCTGGCCGATCAGCAGCACGCCGACGATGACCGCGACGATCGCCAGGCTCAGCTGAGCGGCTCGACGGGTCATCAGGTCGGCTCCACCACCGGAGCGCCCCACTGGAAGCGCGTATTCCCGACGAAGCCCTCGACCGTCACCTCGCCCTGTGCCTGGCTGGCGAACTGGAGGCCGTACGCCTCGACCCTTGGCAGCACGCGGTCGAGGAAGCTCGGATGTGCCAGGAACCGGTCATTCAGGCCCTCCGGACCGATTGCCGCGATCCGGTACGGAGGGGCCACCGCGACACCGTTGACGAGGATCGCCGCTCCGGCGCCGTAGATGGAGGTCGTGGAGACGAGCCGCAGCGAGGGAGCGCCCTCGGTCAGGCTGCCGCTGATCGAGATCGCCTCGGCCCCCGAATCCCACAGAGCGGTGACGATGTCGCGGAGGTCGGACACGAGGACAATGTAGTTCTGCTGGGGCTCGCCGGCCGGACGGTC
>JBDTWT010000094.1:0-6789 GCA_040006555.1 Chloroflexota bacterium | reverse complement strand
GTCGGTCAACTCGGAATAGAGCCGGCGGGCGTCGTTGCGGAAACCGTACTGGTCATGGTAGGTGAGCAGCCGGGTCAGGTCGCCCAGGGCCGCCTCGGTCCCCGCCGCGCGGGAGCAACTGCCGTCGCAGTTGGCGCAGAGGCTCGGGCCGGAGGCGAGAATCGCCCGGTGGCGCTGTTGCTGGTCGCGGCGCTCGACGGTGGCGCCGACCGCGACGAGTGGGCGGGGCGCGTCAGCGACGGCGGCCCGCGCTGGCCGGATGCCGCGTTCGACCGGCTGGCGGAGCTGCTGCGGAAGGTCGCGGACGAGGCGCCGGAGCACGTGATCGTCGCCTTCCACCCGCATGCCGCGACGTGGATCGAGGCTCCCGACGAGGTCGATGCGCTGGCCTCTCGCCTCGCGGGGCGGGCGCGCCTGTGCCTGGACGTCGGCCACTACACCGTCGGCGGCGGGGACCCGGTCGAGGCGATCGGCCGGCACGGGGCGCTGATCAGCCACGTGCACGTCAAGGACGTGGACGGGGCGGTGCTCGCGCGGCTCAGGACGCGGGAGGTCCACGGGTTCGAGGCATCGGTCAGGGAGCGGATCTTCACCGAGCTCGGGAACGGGATCCTCGACCTCGCGGGCGTGCTGCGCGCGCTCGACGGGATCGGCTACTCCGGGTGGCTCATGGTCGAGCAGGACTCGACCTGGCTCGAGCCCTCCGAGGCGGCGGCGGTCGGCGGGCGCGTCCTGCGCTACGCGCTGCGGGAGATGGGCCGATGAGGGTCGCGGTTATCGGCGCAGGGACGATGGGCGGCACCCACGCCCGGCTGCTGGGCTCGATCGAGGGCGTGGACGAGGTGCTCGTGGTCGACGCCGATGCGGAGCGGGCCTCCGCGGTGGCGGCCGAGGTGGCCGGACGCGCGGTGTCCCTCGAGGCGGCACTCGCCACCGCGGATGCGCTCGTCGTGGCCACGCCTCCGGCCCTCCACGCCGAGGCCGTCGATGCGGCGATGGCGCGGGGGCTCGCCGTCCTGTGCGAGAAGCCGCTCACCGAGGACCTCGCCTCGTCCATCGAGCTCACGAGGCGCGTGGAGGCGTCCGGCGCACACGTGGAGATGGGCTTCCAGCGACGGCACGAGCCCGGGTTCGTCACCGGCCGGCAGGCCGTGGCGGACGGCACGGCGGGACGGATCCAGCTCCTTCGCCTCACCGCGTTCGACCCGCGCGTCGCGGAGCGGCCGTGGTCCGAGTGGCCGATGACGGACGCCGCTCCCCTCTTCCTTCATTCCTCGATCCACGACTTCGACTTCACGCGGTGGCTCACCGGGGAGGAGGTCGTCGAGGTCAGCGCGGACGGGTCGGGGCGCAACGATCCGAGGCCGGCGGACCCGCGGGGCATCGAGACCGCGGTCGTGGGCATGCGCCTGTCCGGCGGCGGCCTCGCGGTGCTCGAGGCGACCTGGCTGCACCCATCGGGCTACGACAGCCGCGTCGAGCTCGTGGCGGACGGCGTCCACCTGACCATGGGGCTGTCGGAGCGGACGCCGGCGCAGCACGTCGACTGGCCCGACGCGCAGCGGACGCCGACGTGGACGCACTACCTCGAGCGCTACGAGCGCGCCTACCGCGCCGAGCTCATCGCGTTCCTGGCTGCCTGCCGCGGCGAGCGGCCGCCGGCCTCGACCGCACGGGACGGCCTGGAGGCGATGCGCATTGCCGTGGCGGCGACGCGCGCATATTCTGAGCGCCGCCCGGTCCGCATCGACGAGATCCCGGGCATTGCAGGGGCAGAGGTGGCGTGATGCGCATTGCCCAGCTCGGCGCCGGCCGTATCGGCACCATGCACGCAGGGCTCCTCGCGGAGCTGGTGGATCCCGAGTCGCTGGTCGTGGCGGACGTGGATCCTGCGCGGGCCAAGGCCGTCGCCGAGGGACTCGGCGCGCAGACTGCGGGCGTGGAGGAGGCGATCGCATCGGCCGATGCGCTCGTCATCGCCGCCAGCAGCACCGCCCACGCGGCCCTCATCCGGGCGGGGCTCGAGCGAGGCATCCCGATCTTCTGCGAGAAGCCACTCGCCCCCGACCTGCCGGACACGCAGCGCCTCGTGGACGAGATCGAGTCCGCGGGCGTGCCGTTCCAGCTCGGCTTCCAGCGACGCTTCGACGCCGGCTACCGCGAGGCGCGCCGGATGGTGGAGAGCGGCGAGCTCGGCCGGATCTACGTGCTGCGCCTGGCCGGCCACGACCCGGAGCCGGCGCACGAGGCATACATCCCGGCCTCCGGCGGCATGTTCCTGGACTTCACCGTCCACGACTTCGACCTCACGCGCTGGCTGACCGGTCAGGAGATCGTCGAGGTCTACGCCGACGGTGACGTGCTGGGATTCCCCGTCTACGCGAAGTATGGCGACGTCGACACGGCGGTGGCGACGCTGCGCCTCTCGGGCGGAACGCGCGCCGTACTTACTGCAGCGCGGCACGATCCGCTGGGCTATGACATCAGGACCGAGATCTTCGGCTCGCGTGACAGCGTGAGCGTGGGGCTTGGGCCACGGACGCCGATGCGCTCGCTGGAGCCGGGCGTCCCTCCGCCGGCGGGACCGACATGGTCGATGTTCATCGACCGCTTCAAGGACGCGTACCGCGAGGAGCTGCGCGCGTTTCTGAAGGTGGCCCGCGGCGAGGAGGAGAGCGCCTGCACGGCGCGAGACGGGCTGGAGGCGTTGCGCGTGGCGGTCGCAGCGACACGATCGCTCCACGAGCATCGGCCCCTGATGGTGGCGGAGGTGGCGTGACGAGCAGATGATCCTGGGGCGGGATTCACATCGGTTCAGCGGGGGCATGTACGGAGGAATCCAGATGATGAAGACAGCACGATGGGCACCGGGGCTGGTTGCCCTGGGCCTGCTGCTCGCCGCCTGCGGAGCGCAGACGGCCAGCGGGACGGCCGGCGACGACGGCGGCGACGGGGGTGGCGGCAGCAGCCGCGACCTTCGCATCGTCGTGGTCACGCACGGCCAGGCGTCCGACCCGTTCTGGTCGGTCGTCGCCAACGGCGTGAACCAGGCGCGCGACGACCTCGGCATCGAAGTCGAGTACAACGCGCCCGAGACGTTCGACATGGTCGCCATGTCCCAGCTCATCGACACGGCGGTCGCCTCCGAGCCTGACGGGCTCGTGGTCTCGATCCCCGACGCCGACGCGCTCGGAGACTCGATCCGGGCTGCGGTCGAGGCCGGCATCCCGGTCGTCAGCATCAACTCCGGCAGCGACGTCTACCGCGATCTCGGCATCCTGACCCACGTGGGCCAGACCGAGCTCGAGGCGGGCATCGGCGCCGGCCAGCGCATGGCCGAGGCCGGCGTGACGAACACGATCTGCGTCAACCAGGAGGTCGGCAACGTCGCGCTCGACCTTCGCTGCCAGGGCTTCGCCGAGGGTCTCGGCGGCGTCCCGTCGGAGGTCGTGGCGGTCAACCTGACCGACCCGGCCGGCGCGCAGGCCGCGATCGAGGCCGCACTGGCTGCGGACGACACGATCGACGGCATCCTGACCCTCGGACCCACGGGCGCCGATCCGGCGCTGGCGGCGCTCGAGGCATCGGGCCGGGCCGGCAGCGTGTCGATCGCCACGTTCGACCTGAGCGAGAACGTCCTCACCGCGTTGAGCGATGGGACGATGCTGTTCGCCATCGACCAGCAGCAGTACCTGCAGGGCTACCTCGGCGTGCTCATCGTCACGCAGTTCGCCCAGTACGGACTGCTGCCCGGCGGCGGCGGCCCGATCTTCACCGGTCCCGGGTTCGTGACCCAGGACACGGCGGAGCAGGTCATCGAGCTGAGCGCGGAGGGCATCCGCTAGGAAACGTTCGTGGCGGGGCCGTCCGCCTGGGCGGCCTCGCCACTTCAACCGGTTTCGGCATGAGAGTGGAGTCAGGGCAATGGCGACGGCACAGCAGGCGCGCCCGGCCGACGAGCGAGTTCGCAGCCTCGGGCTGACGCGCGTCCTCCTGGCTCGCCCCGAGCTCGGGGCGATCGCGGGGACGATCCTGGTCTGGCTGCTCTTCGCGATCCTGGCCGGCGACCGCGGCTTCCTGAGCGTCCGCGGCACGGCAACCTACCTCGAGGTGGCGGCACAGGTCGGCATCATCGGCTCGGCGGTCGCCCTGCTCATGATCGCGGGCGAGTTCGACCTATCGGTGGGCTCGATGATCGGCGCCGCGAGCATGATCATCGCGATCGGCATCGCCGAGCTCGGCTGGCCGGTGTGGTTCGCCGTCCTTGCCGCGTTCGCCTTCGCCCTCGTCGTCGGGTTCATCAACGGCTACATCGTCGTCCGGACACGGCTGCCGTCATTCATCGTCACGCTCGGGATGCTCTTCATCCTGCGCGGCCTCACCATCGGCGCCACGCGCACGATGACCGGACGCACACAGGTGCCGGGGGTCCACCAGGCGACCGAGGGCGACCCGTTCGCGGCCATCTTCACGACGCAGTTCGGGGAGTTCGACGTCGTCATCGCCTGGTGGATCGGCATCGCGCTGCTCGCGACGTTCGTGCTCATGCGGACCCAGTTCGGCAACTGGATCTTCGGCGTCGGCGGCAACGCCATCGCCGCGCGCAACGTGGGCGTGCCGGTCAACCGGGTGAAGATCCTCCTCTTCATGGCGACCTCCGCATCGGCGGCCCTGCTTGCCGTGATCCAGGTCCTCACCTTCGGCAGCGGCGACGTCCTGCGCGGGGAGCAGAAGGAGTTCGAGGCCATCATCACCGCCGTCATCGGCGGCACCCTGCTCACCGGCGGCTACGGCAGCGCCATCGGTGCCGTCTTCGGCGCACTCACGCTCGGCATCACCAGGCAGGGGCTCTTCTTCGCGGGCATCAGCAGCGACTGGTACCAGGCCTTCCTGGGGCTGCTGCTTCTCACCGCGGTGCTCATCAACAACTGGGTCCGCTCGCGGGCCAGCAGGGTTCGTCACTGATGACCACACCGGCCGATGCGCCCCTCATCGAGGCGCGCAACCTCACCAAGTACTTCGGCGGCGTGATCGCGCTGTACGACGTCTCGCTCTCGGTGCGTCGCGGAGAGGTCCTGTGCCTGCTCGGCGACAACGGCGCCGGGAAGTCGACCCTCATCAAGACCCTCTCCGGGGTCCATCCACCCGACCACGGCACCATCCTCATCGACGGCGAGGAGGTCCAGCTCTCCTCCCCGCGTGACGCGCTCCAGCGCGGGATCGCGACGGTCTACCAGGACCTCGCGATGATCCCGCTCATGAGCATCAGCCGGAACTTCTTCCTCGGCTCGGAGCTGACCCGCGGGGCCGGCCCGTTCCGCACGCTTGACCTCGCCCAGGCCGACCGCCTGACGCGCGAGGCGCTCAGCGGCATGGGCATCGACCTGCGCGACACCGCGCAGCCGGTCGGCACGCTCTCCGGCGGCGAGCGCCAGTCGGTCGCCATCGCGCGCGCCATCCACTTCGGCGCGAAGGTCGTGATCCTCGACGAGCCGACCTCGGCGCTGGGCGTCAAGGAGGCGGGCGTGGTGCTGCGCTTCATCGCGCAGGCGCGTGACGACGGCATCGGCGTGATCCTCATCACCCACAACGTGAACCACGCGTTCCCGGTCGGCGACCGCTTCACCATCCTCGACCGCGGCCGGCTGCGCGGCTCCTTCACGAAGGACGAGATCACCCCAGCCAAGCTCCTGGAGCACATGGGCGGCGGCGCCGAGCTCGAGCAGCTGCGCCACGAGCTCGAGCAGCCGGTGGAGGCGCCGCGCGGGGGACCGCCGCCGCCGAGCTGATGGCCGCCACCATCGCGGACGTCGCGGCGCGCGCGGGCGTCTCGACGGCCACGGTCAGCCGCGTCCTGTCGGGCGCCGGCGTCGCTCGGGCACCGACGCGCGACCGGGTGCTGGCCGCGGCCCGCGACCTCGACTACCGTCCGTCGGGCATCGCCCGCGCCCTGAAGCGACGGGAGACGCGCACGTTCGGCCTGCTCGTCACGGACATCGGCAACCCGTTCTACCCGCAGGTCGTGCGCGCGGTCGAGTCCGCGGCCCACGAGCGGGGCTACGGGATCGTGCTCGGCAACGGCGGGGACGACCCGGAGCGGGAGCTCGAGCACCTCGACCTGCTGGTCGAGCGCCGGGTGGACGGCATCATCGTCGCGTCCTCGCGGATGACGGCGCGCCATGCGGCGTTCCTCCGCCGCTCGCCCGTCCCGATCGTGTTGGTGAACGCGACCGCCGCCGGCTCGGGCATCCCCGCGGTGGCGACGGCGCATCGGCGCGGGGCGGAGATGGCGGCGGCGCACCTTGTCGGGCTGGGGCACCGCGTGATCGGCCACATCGGCGCGCCGTCCGAGCACGCGGCGGCGGCGGAGCGGGAGGCGGGCGTGCGCGACGCCCTGGTCGGGCTGCCGGACCCCGTGGTGGTGCAGGGCGACGGGCACGTCGAGGGCGGGGCGACGGCGGTCGGGGCCCTCATCGACTCGGGGGTCACGGCGATCGCCTGCTACAACGACCTGACCGCCATCGGCGCCCTCCGAGCGCTGCGCGGCGCCGGGATGCGCGTCCCGCAGGACGTGTCGGTCATCGGCTTCGACGACATCGAGATGGCCGCCTGGACCGATCCCCCGCTCACCACCATCCGGCAGCCGACCGGCGAGCTGGGGCGATGGGCGGTGGAGCGGCTGCTGGGCGCGCTCAACGGCTCGGGATCGAATGGCGTCGAGCCGCGTGAGCTCGAGCCCGAGCTCGTTGTGCGCGGCTCCACGGGACAACCGTCCGCCTGAACGGACGC
>JBDTWT010000093.1:0-6798 GCA_040006555.1 Chloroflexota bacterium | reverse complement strand
ACGGAAATGGCAATGGCGCTGCTGCGCCCGACGCTCGCCGCGCCATCTCGGTGGAGGCGCCGGTCCTGGCGGCGATTCCCATCGCCGATACGGTCGAGGTGGTCGCGCCGGACATCGGCGGCCCGACGCCGCCGGAGGAGACGCCCGCCCCGCTCGAGGCCGTGCCGCTGCTGACCGCGCCGGAAGCATCCGCTCCCGCGGTGCGGATCACGCTTCCGAACATCGACAAGCGGGAGACGCTGGACGCGGCGCTGGAGTCGGTCCTCGCGACGCTCGGGCAGCGTCCGGGACCACTGCGCGTCTATGTCTCGATGGCCGGCGCCGGGTGGAACGTCAAGCTCCGGCAGGAGGTCGCGTGGGACGAGCGGCTCAGCGACGTGCTGCGGGACGCGACGGGGATCCCGCTCCGCGTAGAGCTCGATGCCCAGGTCCAGCCCTTCGCTGCCCTTCCCTGAGGTCGCGGGCGCTGAGCCGCGGAGTGTCCTCGCACCGCGTGCGATATATCGAGCCAGGAGCGCCGGAAGCCGATGCCGCGCGCGGTTCAGGCGATATATCGAGCGCCCCGCAGCGTGAGCTGCCCCGCGGCGCGCGGCTCGTGCGCACGGGTGCTCGAAATATCGCGAGAAGCGCACCTCGGGCGGGTCTCGTGTCGAATTCGCTCGATTTATCGAGCCGGGCGCGCCCTCTTGCCAGATTCAGCGGCGGAGCGGCAGGCCGTTCGCGTCGGTGACCTTGCCCATCACGATCAGGATCAGATCGATCAGTGCCCAGATCCCGAGACCGCCGAGGGTGACGAGCTTCAGGATGCCGAGGCCGGTGTACCCCAGGTAGAACCGATCGATGCCGAGGAACCCGACGAAGAACGAGATGAGGACCGTGGTCAACCACTCCTTGTCGGAGTAGAGGCCGGGGATTTCCGTGGCGCGGAACCACGTGCTGCTGCTGGCTCCCGTCATTCGCACCTGGCTGTCGTGGCGGAGCGCGCCGGACCGCACCTGCGCCTGCAGGTCGGCGACCGTGAACGGACCCGACTCCACTCCCATTCGCTGGACCATGAACTGGTCGGTGCCCGTCATCGCGCCTCCTCAAGCGTCTCGAACCGTGCTGCCGACACGATACCCCGGCCGCGGCGTGACGGCGGGGCCCCGCGCGATATATCGAGCGAGATCCGCCTGAAGCGGAACTCGCGCGCGGTTCTTGCGATATATCGAGCGGCCGGCAGCGTGAGGTGCGCGGCTGGGTGCTGTTTGTGCTCCGGGGCGCTCGATATATCGTCCAGACGACGCCTGCGACGCGCCTCGTGTGAAATTCGGTCGATATTTCGAGCGACAGCGGGGGAGACCGCCGCCGCCAGCACGCGATATCCTGCGCGCGTGACGTCCGAGAGCGCGAAGAAAAGCACAGGCGCCGGCCGGTGAAGCCGGCGGACCCGAGCTCCACGGTGACCCCGAAGGCCGATGCGGCCGCCGCATCGGTGGCGACCCCGAAGGCAACGGAGGCGCCGATCGACGGGGAGCAGCTCGACGCAGCGATCCTCCGGTTCCTCAGGCGCTTCCCGAACCAGACCGTGGACCTCGCGCCGCTGGCAGTGGAGCTGGCCATCGATCCGTATCGGCTCCAGCTGGAGGTCGAGGCCCTGCACCGTCGTCGAATGGTCGTCGCGCCGTTCATCGAGCCGGGCGCAGCCGGTGGCGCGACCCTCACGCAGGTCGGCCTCCGCTGGCTCATCGAGCGCGAGGGCGGAAAGCCGGCTGACACGCCCGTGGCGCTCAAGCCGGCCAAGGATCACGTCAGGCCGGGTGACGAGGCGGCGCGTCTGCCCCGCGCCGAGGTTTACGGCCTCGTGCGCGGTTCGTCGGCTTGATCAACTGGATCCTGCGCCCCCTCCGGGCGGTGTGGGACGCGACGCTCGGCAGGTTCTTCCGCTCGCCGGAGCCCAGGCGCCTCCCCGTGGTGGTGCCGCAGCCGCCGCGCGAGCCGCGAAGCGTTGCGGGGATCGCCCTGCGGGTCACGCTCGTCGTCGCCGCGGTGGCGTTCGGCGTGTACCTCGCCTGGCAGCTGCGCCAGCTCCTGATCCTGGCGTTCCTCGCCGTCTTGTTCGGCGCCGCGCTCCATGGCCCGACGCGGTTCTTCGAGCGGCTGGGCTGGCCACGGGTGGTGTCGGTGCTGACGGTCTACCTGCTGCTCATCACGGTCTTCGCCATCGTGGTGGCCGTCATCTTCCCGCCGCTCATCAACGAGGCGGTCGGCCTCGCCGACGACCTGCCGGCCATCGTGGAGGACCTGCGCACGTCGTCCATCGGCTTCATCGATGCCGTCGCCGGCAGTGGCTCAGGCGTCCAGGTCGTGGACGCGATCACGCGCGGGGCGGCGGACGTCTCCCCGGATTGGGGAGCGCTGATCCGACTGCCGCTCACGGTGGCGGGGATCCTCCTGAACATCGTGCTCGTGCTCTTCCTGAGCGCGCTCATGCTCCTCGAGCGCGACAACGCGCGCGACTGGGTCATGAAATTCGCGTCGCCGGAGGATCGGCCGCTCATGCTGGACGTCTCGCGGACGGCGCTCCTCAAGCTCGGTGCCTACGTCCGGGCGCAGCTCCTGATCATGTCGATCACGGGCGTCGGCACCTTCCTGGGGATGTACATCCTCGGCGTGCCGTTCGCGTTCCCCCTCGCCCTGCTGGCCTTCATTGGCGAGGCGATCCCGATGGCGGGCGCGTTCATCGCCGGCGGTCCGATCGTGCTCCTGGCGCTCCTGCAGGAGCCGATCACCGGCCTGCTGATGCTGATCTGGCTCGTGGTGATGCAGCAGCTCCAGGGGTTCATCGTCGTGCCGATCGTCCAGAGCCGCGCGGTCCAGCTCTCGCCGATCGTGGTCCTGCTCTCGGTGCTGGCGGGCGCCAGCCTGGGCGGCATCGTGGGCGCGATCATCGCCATCCCGGTGGTGGCAGTCGCCGACGTCGTCATCCGCGACGTGGTCTTCCCGCTGCGTCGTGCCCGTGAGGCTCGGCGCGGCGGCGCACTCATCGGGGCGAGCGGCTCAGGCCTCTAGTCGGTCAGGAAGCGGCGGAGGAAGCGCTTCGTAGCCTCCTCGCGCGGCGCGTCGAGCATCTGCTCCGGGGGTCCCTGCTCCACGACCACGCCGTTCTCGATGAACACGACCCGGTCCGCGGCCTGACGTGCGAAGTGCATCTCGTGGGTGACGACGATCATCGTCGTGCCCTCGTGCGCGAGCTCCTCCATGACCTTTAGGACTTCGCCGATGAGCTCGGGATCGAGCGCCGAGGTTGGCTCATCGAACATCAGCACCTTCGGCCCCATGCACAGGGCGCGGGCGATGGCGACGCGCTGCTTCTGTCCGCCCGACAGGCGCGCGGGGTACTCGTCGCGCTTCTCCAGCAGCCCCACCTTGTCGAGGAAGCGCTCCGCGGTCGCGACCGCCTCGTCGCGACCTATCCCTCGTACCCGCGTCGGGGCCTCGATGCAGTTCGCGAGGACGCTCATGTGCGGGAACAGGTTGAAGTCCTGGAAGAGCATCCCGGCGCGAAGGCGCATCTGGCGGATCTGCTCCTGGTGCCTGCGGCTCCGATCGCGGAGCGGATCGGCCTGGAGGCGAAGCCCGTCGACCTCCACCCAGCCGACGGTGGGCTCCTCCAGGAAGTTGATGCAGCGCAGCAGGGTGGTCTTGCCCGAGCCTGACCGGCCGATGAGCATCACGGCCTCCCGCTGACGCACCTCGAGGTCGACGCCGCGCAGGACGTGGTTGGCGTCGAAGTACTTCTCGATCCCCTCGAGCTTCACCATGACGTCGCCGAGGTGCGCCGGCAGCGCGTCGCTGTAGCCGCTGCCCGAGGGCGCCGGCCGCGTCCCGAGGTCGGGGAGTGGCGAGTCGGTCATCGGTCACCCCTCGCGAGCCGTCGCTCGAGCTTCTCCTGGAAGAAGCTGAAGATGATGGTGAGCGTCCAGTACACCGCCCCGGCGATGATCAGCGCCGCAATCGGCTCGAAGGCGCTTCGGCCGATGCGCTGCGCCATGAACAGGGTCTCGTGGACGGTGATGGTCGAGACCAGCGACGAGTCTTTGAGCATCGCGATGAAGTCGTTGCCGATGGCCGGCACGACGATCCGCACGGCCTGCGGCAGGACGATTCGGCGCATGACGAGCTGCTCCGGCATGGCGAGCGCCTCGGCCGCCTCGCGCTGCCCGCGCGGGACGGCCTGGATCCCGGCGCGGAAGATCTCGGTCATGTACGCCCCGTAGTTCAGGGCCAGCGCTGTCACGCCCGCGGGGATCGCCGGCAGCACGATGCCCAGTTGCGGCAGCCCGAAGTAGATGAAGTAGATCTGGAGCAGCAGCGGCGTGCCCCGGAAGAGCGAGACGTAGAACGAGCCGATGGCGTTGATGATCGGGTTCGCGCCGAGCCGGGCGAGGGCGCCGAGGACGGCGAGGATCGTGGCGAAGAAGATGGACAGCGCGGCCACCAGGATCGTGATCCCGGCGCCCTGGAGCACGATGACGGGGCCGGACCGCAGGACGAACTCGAACTCGGCGCCGGAGGCGATCCACATCCCGCCGCCGATGAGGACGATGAGGGCGAGCCAGACCGCGGCGAAGATCGCGCTGAACCGCCGCCGGGCGCCCCGCCTGGCGGCAGTGACCTGCGCGACGATCGGCGCGACCGTCATGGCGATCCTCTAGATACGAAGAGGGCGGGGCATCCTGCCCCGCCCTTCATGCGAACGCTCCTACGGCGACCCGGACTCCGCGCTGCTGGGTGCCGGCTCCGCGTCCGGATCGAACACGGCCATCTGCGCAGGGGTGAAGTAGTACGGCCGCGTGAAGTCGAGCACCGACTTGCGCTCCTCGGTGACGGTCACCGAGCCCACACTCACGTCCCAGCGCCCGCCCCAGCTTCCGGCAACCACCGCGTCGAACGTGGGATCCGTGAACACGACCTCGACGCCGAGGCGGTTGGCGATCACCGTGGCGACGTCGATGTCGAAGCCCTCGTACTCGCCGGTCGTCTCGTTCAGGAACGACTGCGGCGGGTAGGCCGGATCGGTCGAGACCACGAGCTCACCGGCGTCGCACACCGCCGCGAAGTGCCCGTCCTGCCCGCCGCCGTCGCAGCTCGGGACATCGCTCGAGGCCTCGGGCTCCACGCCCTCCTGCCGAGTGAGATCCTCGCCGTACCACTTGTCCGAGAGCTCGCTGAGCGTCCCGTCCGAGTGCATCTCGGCGACGATCGCGTCGATGGCCTCCACGAGCGAGTCGTTGTCCTCGACGCTCGCGTCGAGCGCGACGGCCAGCGGCTCGTAGAAGACCGGCTCGCCGATCAGCTTCACCGGGTATCCCTCGTCGATGGCGCCCTGCGCGGTCGGGAGGGCGGTGAGCCAGCCCTGGAAGTCCTCCGTCCGACCGCCGCGCCACGCCTCGGCGCAGTCGATGTCGGTCGGCAGGGTGGTCGCCTCCATGCCCTCCGGGACGTCGGCGATCTCGCCGGCCTCCTCGGGCAGGTTCAGCGTGCCCTCGATCCAGAACAGGTAGGTCGTCGACTCGCCGACACAGACGGTCTGCCCGGCAAGGTCCTCGAGGCTGTCGATGCTGCCGCCCGAGTCCCCGGCCTGGCAGGCCGCGAGCACGAGCATCGCGATCGGCAGGATCGCAAAGCGTGGCATGTTCCTCATTTGGATCTCCTCTGGTGCGTGCCGCGCCGCCATGCGGCGCCATCGGCTCATTCGGTCGGCACGTTGTAGCACTTCGCTGCCTCGTGGGGCAAGGAGTCGCCTTCGGTACACTCTCGCCATGACGACGACGGAGCGACCGATGGCCACGCCCGTGCCGCTCAGCCAGGCGTCCACCCTGTCGAAGCGCTACTACCTCGATCCGGCGGTCCTCGAGCAGGAGAAGGAGCGGATCTTCGGCCGCACGTGGCAGCTGGTTGCCCGAGCCGATGAGCTCCAGCGGGTCGGCGACTTCGTGCCGGCCACGGTCCTGGACGAGCCGATCGTGATCACCCACGGCCTCGACGGCCAGCTGAAGGCCTTCTACAACGTCTGCCGCCATCGGGCAGGGCAGGTCGCTTTGACCCGCGGCAATCGCAAGTCGCTCCAGTGCCGATACCACGGCTGGACGTACGGCCTCGACGGCGCCCTGCGCGCGGCGCCCGAGATGGAGGCCACTGAGGACTTCGACAAAGCCGACTTCGGCCTCGTGCCGGTGCGCGTGGACCGATGGGGACCCTTCGTCTTCGTCAACCTCTCCGCCGATGCGCCACCGCTCGCCGAGGTCATGGGCGCCATCCCCGCCGAGGTTGCCGCGGCGGGCTATGACGTGGAGCACATGCGGTTGGTGGAGCGGCGCGAGTACGTGATCGAGTGCAACTGGAAGGTCTACGTCGACAACTACCTCGAGGGGTATCACCTGCCGATCGCGCACTCGGGGCTCTTCAAGGAGCTCGACTACGACTCCTACCGGGTCGAGGAATTTCGCTACTACTCGAAGCAGCACGCGCCGATCCGCGAGCTCAAGCCGGGGGAGGAGATCGGCGTCGACCGCCGATACCTCCGCCGGCCCGGGGCGGAGGACAGCGCGCTCTACTACTGGCTCTTCCCGAACACGATGTTCAACATCTACCAGGACAACATGTCGTCGAACGTGATCCTGCCGATGGGTCCGGATCGCACGCTCACCATCTTCGAGTGGTTCTTCTCCGAGCCAGGCACCGGGCCCGGGTGGGAGTCGATGCAGCAGACGATCGCCTTCTCGGACGAGATCCAGCAGGAGGACATCGTCATCT
>JBDTWT010000092.1:0-6810 GCA_040006555.1 Chloroflexota bacterium | reverse complement strand
TCGGCCTTCATCAAGAGCATGCGCGGCAACGACCCGGACGCGGCGCTGTACTGGTGCGCGAGCATGGTCGCGGCGGGGGAGGACCCGACCTTCATCGCGCGCCGGATCGTGATCGCCGCGTCGGAAGACGTCGGCAACGCCGATCCCCGTGCCCTCCAGGTCGCCGTGGCCGCGATGCAGGCCGTCGAGATGATCGGCCTGCCCGAGGCGCAGTACGCCCTTGCGCAGGCGGTTGTCCATATTGCGTCCGCGCCGAAGTCGAACAGGTCAGGCGCCGCGTACTTCGCCGCCCTGGCCGAAATCGAGGAGCACGGCCGGCTCCCGGTCCCGCTTCACCTGCGGCCGTCGGCGCACCGCCGCCTCGCCAGGGAGCACGGTTATGGCAAGGGCTACCTGTATCCGCACGACTTCGAGGAGGCCGACGTCGAGCAGCAGTACCTACCAGACGCCCTCGTCGGCCGCGTGTTCTACGAGCCATCGGAGGAGGGCCTGGAGATCCGGTTCAAGGAGCGGCTGGAGAGAATTCGCCGAGCTCGTCTGGCCGCTCGCAGGGACAAGCGCGCTCCCTGAGCGACGTCGAGGAGCTCCGCGATTTCTTGTAGCAGGCGCGGTGGTCAGGCGGCAGGCGGTCGCGTCCGCAACTGCGCGGGCACGACGTGCATCACCTCATTACATCGGGCGCAGACGAAGCCGTTGCCGTCCAGACCGATTCCGTTGAGACCCCGCTGTGTCGTTCCGTCGAAGCGAACCTTCGCCCCGCAGAACACGGCGTAGCCCCGTGGTCGACCGTCGACTCGCCGGATGTGGGTCGCAATGTGCCAGTTCGCCCCGTCGGAGTCGCGCACCCCCAGTTGGCCGAGGGGTTCCATCCGCTCGGCCCCCTTCTTCCGCTTCTTCCGCGCCTTCCTGGGGGGCATAGGGGCGATCTTCGCGGACGTGTCCTCCACCATGAAGAACTCCTCGACATGCCCCGGCGGGTACTCCCGGTGCGCCCCGCCGACGGGCGACAACCGGCGCGGATGATCGTCCCGAGCCAGACGCTCGCGGTCCTCAAGGGTCATCCCATCGGTGACGCCCATCTTCCAACCGCTCGCGTCATCGTTGATTACGACGACCTTGTCGAGCCGCTTGAAACCGAGGCCTTCCATCACCAGCGGAAGGTCAAGAAATCGGATGGTCTTGCCGGCGTCATGGAGGGCCTCCAGCCTCGGATAGACAGTTCCCTCCCCGTCGGTCGCAGCCGGGAGGATGCCGATCACCTTCCCGCCCCACGCGACGCCGATGCCGAGAAACTCGTCCACGTCCTGGAGCGACTCGACCTCCTTCTCCGCGTGCACCACCAGGACGGGTACCGGGGCGCCCAGCGGCGGCTTCGGGGGATTCTCGAAGAACATGGTGGCGGCGGTCGGAATCGGAACAGCCCCATCGAGCAGCATCCCACGGACGACGAGCGCGCCGGCCGTCGCCGTGTAGGCGAGCCCGGAGTACGTCGACCACTCGGCATAGGACCAAGCGAGGATCGCCATCCGCAGGGCGTCTGGATGAGGGCGGGCCATCCGACAGACAAAGAGGTCAGGACGGGAAGACCGAGCCGCGAGGTCGCGCACCGCTTCCCATGCGGTCGCTGCTCCCTTCATCCGCAGGTTCAGGGATGGCCCGTCCTCGTGGAGGGTCACGGGCATTCGCACCCCCGCGACGCCAGGTGGCCCGACTGTCATGTCCCACGCGTCCCCGGCGAGGTATCGAGCGGCTTTGTCCTCGATGTCCCAGCCGAGGCGGTTGTTGCAGTCGTCGCACTGCAAAGCGTGGCGTCCGCCACCCGCCTTCCTTGAGGGGTAGTGGCCCGTCGTCGCCTTCCGGATCGGGAGCACGCGCAGGCAGAGATCGCACACGAACTTGTCCGGCGCGATGTCGAGCTTCAGGCCCTCGATCTGGCGGCGGGCGTGCTTGAGAAGTCGGTCTGTATCTGGCCTAGCCACGGGTTCATGCCTCGTCGCCGCGGGCAACAACTCGAAGGCGTGGCCGGAGCTCGTCGCCGCCGGGGCGGTCCAACTCGACGCGTGCGAAGTCGAGGATCGCGCGCTTGATCTGCGGGTCCTCGTCCTCGTCGGAGAGGCGGCGGACGACGTCCTCGAACTCCGCGAGGACAGCCTCATCCTCGGCTGTCGCGGTGCCGTCGTCGACGCGCGCGAGCATGGCGGCGATGCTCGCCGCCGACTCCCTCGCAAGCTCGAACTTCCGCTCGCTTCTCACGCGAGCAGACTACCACTCCCGCCGATCGAAAAGAACAGATGTTCGACGAGCGATTCGCGTGCGGGTGACATGGCCCCCGAGGACCTCGCGATGCCGCGGTCGCGACGCCCGCTAGCTTCGCCGGCGCGGTCGACGCCGTGGCCGCGCGGCTTCCTCCGCCGTTGACGCGACGTCGACGAATTTGTAACCCTAACGGCCCAAACGGCCTCGGCACTGCTAGCCTCCGTGCCCGGACACGAAAGGAGGTGTCGTTTCGGTCGGCCGGGACGTCGCCCGATAGGCGCGGCGCGAGGGTCGACGACAACCGAAGGAGATGGCATGAAGACCATCGACCACCCGCTCGTCCTGGTGGACGCCGAGGATGATCCCGACGTTCGCTATCGGGAGGTGATCACGCCGAGCGGCGACCGCCTCGCCCCGTTCTTCGACTCGGCGGGCAGGCTCATGATGCTCGTCGGTCGCCACGCCGGGGGAGGCTTCGTGACTCTCGGCCGCGCCACGTTCGCCGAGGACGCGGGGACGCTGATCTTCGAGGACGCGAGCGGCAACCGGATCGAGCCTTAGGTCGAGCGGAGCGCGCCTCTGCGGCGCCTCCGGCCCGATACGCGACGAGGCGCCCGCTTCGGACGAGGCGGGCGCCTCGTCACGCGCAACCGCTTGCGTGGCGGCTGACGTTCGCTATCCCAGGTCCGGGTCCTCAAACAACGCGGTCTGGTCCGGCGGGGTCGGCTTCGCGCGCGGAGCTCGTCGATGGGTGACGTTCGCCCCGGCGACGTGCGGATAGTCGATGCCCTTCCCGGCGAGCAGCTCGCCGACGGTGCGGAGCTGGATGCGAGGGTGCTTGCCCCAGGCCGACTCGTAGAACCCCGCCTCGGCCGCCCTCGTTCGCATGCCGGCCGTCGGCTCACTGAAGCTCAACAGGACGCCAATCTCCGCCTTCTCGCGCTCGACGACGCCCCACAGCGCGTCGATGAACGTCGGCGCGACGTGGCCCGCCTTGACGCTGAAGATGATCTGGCGCGTCGGCCCGTCCACCGAGTCGTGGAAGAACAGACGCCCGTCGATGCCCTTGTCGCCGCCCCTCCTGTCGCTCCCCGCGACGCGCGCGCCCACCAGGCCGAGCGCCCACGCCTGGAACTGGAACGGGTCCTCCTTCGCGAGGACGGCGGCGCCCTCGACGGTCGTCGGCTCGCCGACCACGCGGTACGTCTGGGCGATGTCGGGGCCGTAGCGGTCGACGAGGCGGTGCTTGATCAGGCTGATGGCCAGGTGCGTGATGTCGATCCCGACCCATCTGCGACCGAGGGCTTGGGCTGAGTCGACGGTCGTCCCGCAGCCGCAGAACGGGTCGAGGACCACGTCGCCAGGATTCGACGACGCCTCGATGAGCCGGTTGGTGAGGGCGAGCGGCTTCTGCGTCGGGTATCCCAGGCGCTCCGCGTGCCACGATCGAAGCGGCTCGACGTCGGCCCACACGTCCTGGCCGGGGAGTCCCTTCGACTCGTCAAGGAACCGCTTCCGCCGCGGAATCCCGTTCCTCGTGTAGAAGATGCGGCCCTCGGCGTCCAACCTTTCCATCGTTGTCTCGGGCAGCCGCCAGACACGCGTGACGCCCTTCCATGCGTACTCATATCCACCCCCCGAGAGTCCGGCCGCACTGAGGTTATCCGACATGAACTTGCGGCCCTCGGTGTCCACGTAGCGGTAGTACTGCTCGACGTATCCGGGCTCATACGCCTGGTAGACGCCGTTCCAGGTCGCCGCGTCCGAGGCTACGTAGTAGAGGAGCACGTCGTGGACCGCGCCGTAGCCGCGCGCGTCGCTGTGGCCGCTGGTCCGCTTCCAGACGATCTCGCTCCGGAAGTTCTGCGGCCCGAATACCGCGTCGAGCAGGAGCTTCAGGTAGTGGCTCGCGGTCGGGTCGCAGTGCAAGTAGAGCGAGCCGGTGGGCCGGAGGACCCGCCGCAGCTCGATGAGCCGCGGAGCCATCATCGAGAGGTAGGCCAGCATGTCGCTCGTGCCGAGCAGCGTCCGGAAAGCGATCATCGCCCTCGCGACGTCGCCCCCGGCCTCGACCGTCTCCTCGTAGGCGGCGGCGGCCTCGGTGTTCCACTCCCAGGTGTCCTCGAAGGCCTGGATCTGCGCCGCGGACCGCTCGCCGCGCTCCTCGAAGAGCACGTTGTAGTTCGCCTGCGAGTTGAAAGGCGGGTCGAGGTACACCAGGTCGACCGTCTCGTCCTTCACGTGTCGACGCATCACGTCGAGGTTGTCGCCGTAGTAGAGGTAGTTGCCGTCCACTAGATGCCGCCGCGCATGATCGCCTTGGCACCCTCGGTCGCGATCGTTTCGGCCGCCTTATAGAGGAGTTGGCCGGTAGGTCCCTTCAACCGTTCCACTACGCTCCGGACGCGGCTCGCACCGAGCTCCGTCCGCGGGGAGTCCGTGCTGATGTCCTCAAGAGCTTCTTTGAGGCGTTCGCGCTCCTCGGGGTCCAACCCCGTGATCTCGTCGGCCACCTCCTGCGCCGCACGGATCGCCGCGGCCTGCCACGGAAACGCGCCGCCGCAACGGATGCAGTACGCCGGTCGGTCATACCCGCCGGTGTAGAACCCGCCCGAGTAAGCGCCGCGGATCGGCGCCTCGCAGTGCGGACAGGCCGCGAGGACAGGTCTTCCGCACGTCGGGCAGTATTCGGGCGCATCCGACGCGTAGCTGGCCAGCGATGTCGCGACGTGGCCAGCCTCGCAGATGAGTGCGGTGTCGTAGCCCGATGGGTTCGTCGGCATCGCGCTGATTGTATTGAAGGGCCGTGGCGCCAGCCGGCTCGGATCGTCCGGCGCTCGCTCCAGGTCGTCGCCGGTCCGATGCCCACCGCTGTCAACGACCGCGGCCCATCGCGAGCCTACGGTCCCGCGGCTTATCAGCCGCTTACCGAGGAGCCGGTGGAGCCGCCAGGCAGCGAGCGGCCCCGCGCCGGAGCGCGGGACCGCTTAGCTAGGGGTTGGACGCCTTCGTCGCCAAGGGTCGTCGCTAGAGGTCGGAGGGGACGTCGATGATCCACCCGTTCTTCTCGGCGTCGGCGACGTCGACCTCGATCTTTGCCCGGAACTCGAGCTCCTCCTCCGTGTAGTTCTCGGACGTGCTGTGGAGCGTGGCGTCGACCACGATCTCCTGCATCCTCGACACGCTCAGCGGCATTGGGCTAGACCTCCTACTCGTCGGGCTCGTCGGGGGCGACGGGCCCGTGCCTGGGTCACGACCGCTTCCTGCGCGTCCGCGGCTTGCGCGCCTTCGGCTCGCCCTCGACGACGTCGCCCTCGGGGACGAAGAACATCGACAGCGTAGCGGTGGTCATCGGCTCGGCGATCGGCCGCTCGACCCTCTTGGCCTTGACGTGCCGCTCGATCGCGTCGACGGCGGCCCGGAAGCGCTCGATCGACCAGCGGTCGCCCGTGTCGCGCGTGACGTGGGCGATGAGTCCGGTCGACTTCCCGAGGACCGCCGCGATCTCCTTGCGGCTGAGTCCGGTCGTCTCGAAGTAGGCGCGGACCCTGGCCGGGTCGGCGTGGGCTTTCGCCGCCCGCGGGGTCGGCGGCTTCGCGGCCGGCTTCTTCGCCGCCGCCTTGGCGGCCTCGCGGCGCGCTCGTCGCTGGCCGTTGGTCGTGGGCCTCGGCCGCGGCGGTCGCGCCTCGGCGTCGACCGCGGCCTGGGCGTCGCTCGTCGTGAGCCCCTCTGCCTCCAGCCTCGCGACCTTGGCGGCGTATCCGCGCTTGGTGGTGGTCATCGTCTCTCCCTTCGACTCGCCCCGCGACGATCGTTGCGGGTGCAAGCTTATTGAGCGGTGCGGGCGTCGGCTTGTACACCGGCCGGATGGCGCGCGGTCAGTCCTCGCGGAACGCGACGAGGAGCGCGGCGATTCGCGGCGCGGGCGCGGGACGCCTCCGGCGGGCACGCGGCCACGAACGCCGCCTCGACGTCAGCCAGGTACGCGTGGACCCGCTCGAAGTCGGCCCTCGACGCGCGGACCCTCGCGGCGAGCGCGGCTCGCCCGTCGCGCTTGCCACGGCCGTCGGCCCTCACGGTGAGGGCTTCGTCGCCATCGCCCGCGCCGCCGCGACCGCCTCCTCGGGGCGGGCCGGGTCGGTGTGGGACAGGTCGCGCGCAGCCTTGCCCACCGCGATCATCGCGAGCTGCGCGGAGTAGCGCCTCACGCGCGCCTCGTAGGCGGCCTGGACGGCGGCGCGCCGGTGAGGGACCGCCTCGTCCAGGGCGGCGTCGACCTCGGCCTGGAGCGCGCGCATCGCGCCGGGGTGCATCTGGCCGGTGAGCTTCGCGGCGTTGAGCCGGACCTCCGCGCCGCGGGCGTCGCCCTGGGCGAGGAGGGCGCGGGCCTCGGCCGCCAGGTCGGCCGCGGGGCGGCTCGACATCGACATGGACTCGGCCATCGCCGACAGGCGGCGCTCGGGGTCGTCGCCGGGGTCGGCGGCCTTGACCGCCGCCGCCTCGGCCTCGCGCTCGGCCATCCACCGCTCCAGGCGGTAGACGCCGGCCCGCTCG
>JBDTWT010000091.1:0-6882 GCA_040006555.1 Chloroflexota bacterium | reverse complement strand
AGAAGATCTGCTGGGAGGAGTCCGTCCACATCATGCACGGGCGTGACGTGGTGCTCACGCTCATGAACGGGACCGATGCGCAGCGCGCGATGGTCCAGGAGGCCCTGGACCGATGGTGGGGCCCGCTCATGCAGATGCACGGCCCCCCGACCGACCCCGCGAAGGACAAGGACCTCCACTGGCGCATCAAGGCCAAGAACAACGAGCAGCTGCGCCAGGAGTTCCTGTCGATCTACGTCCCTCGCATCCTCGAGCTCGGGCTCCGCATCCCGGATCCCGGGCTGCGGTACGACGAGGCCGAGGGACGCTGGCACTACACCGAGCCCGACTGGGCCGAGCTCAAGTCGGTCGTGACCGGGCACGGGCCCGCGTCGAAGGAGCGCCTCGACTTCCGGCGGACCAGCTTCCTTGACACCCAGTGGGTCCGCGACGCGCTCATGGGCGGCGCGGCGGCAGCCGCCTGACCGGACGCCGGCCAACGGCCCCGTCCCGCCAATGACAGAGCGCATCTGGGAGGTCTTTCGGCAGGAGGCCGACGGCGATCCGATGGTCCATGCCGGGAACGTGAACGCCCCCGACGACGAGCTCGCCGTCCACTACGCGCGCGAGCTGTACAGCCGCCGTGGCGAGTCGCACCGGCTGTGGGTCGTGCCGCGCGACGCGATCACCGAGCTCGGCGACCCGGACCTGCTCCGTCCGCCCTTCGACCGGACGCACAAGAAGCCGGGCGGCTACATCATCAAGCACAAGCTCGAGGCCGCCAAGCAGCGCGCGGCGGCCGAGGCGGGGGAGGCTCCGGATGGTTGAGCAGTCCGCCGTCACCCTGGACGCGACTGCCCGCGGAGCGCTCGCGGAGCTGCTGCTCTCCGTCGCGGACGACGAGTTCGTCATCGGCTTCTGGGACTCCGAGTGGACCGGGATCGCGCCGATGCTCGAGGAAGACGTCGCCACCAGCTCGATCGCGCAGGACGAGATCGGCCACGCCCGGGCCCTGTACGAGATGCTCGCGGAGCTCACGGGCGATGACGCGGACCGCATTGCCTACGGTCGCGATGCGGATGGCTTCCGCCACGCCTCGCTCCTCAACCACGCACGCGGGGACTGGGCATTCAGCGTCGCTCGGCGCTACCTGTACGAAACGGCGGACGCGGTCCGGCTCGCTGCGCTCGCACGATCCGCGGATCCATCGCTTGCCGCCCTGGCGGGGAAGATGCGGCGCGAGGAGACCTACCACCTCCTCCACGCCGATGCCTGGCTGAGCCGCCTTGCGGAAGGCGGCGGCGAGGGCCGTGAGCGCCTGGCGGCAGCCCTCTCCGTCCTGTGGGCGGACGCGCAGGACGTCTTTGCTCCGCTCGCCAGTGAGGAGGAGCTCGTGCGGTCCGGCATGCTGCCGGAGCCGATGCGCGCGCTGCACGCCGAATGGCATTCGCGTGTCCGCCCGATCCTCGACGCTGTCGCGGCCGACCTGCCGGCACTCGCGCCGTCGCTTGATGGCCGGACGCGCCGGACAGACGACTTCCGCTGGCTGCACGGGGAGTTCACGAGCGTCTATCGCTCTGAGGAGGGCGCGTTGTGGTGAAGACCCGGGTCCGCGGCCGTCCCTCTCTACGGACGCAAAATGGCCCCGGGGCCGAAGCCGCCGGGGCCATTCGCAGGTGGAGCCGCAGCTTGGCGCTACTGGCTCACTGAGTCACCGGTTCCTGTGCCGCAGGTTCGACCGATGCGCGAAGGCCAATCCGCCGACTGACCCCACGAGCATCACTGCGGTGAGGATGAGTGCGAGCCCGGTGGCACCGAGGTCCTGAGCCGCGGTGTTCGGGAGAGCGGTGGCCAGCGGAGTCGGAGTCGGAGTCGGCGTCGGCGCTACCGGAGTCGGAGTCGGAGTCGGAGTCGGCACCACGCTGATGCCTGTCGGCGAGAAGTTCGTGACATGAGAGACCGTCGCCGAACTACCGCCGAGGACCGTGAACTGCCAGCTCAGGCCGGCTCCATTGTCCTGGTACTCCGCGCACTCGCAGGTGTTGGGGAATGGAGACATGGCGCCGATGAGGCTCCAGACTTCGCTGTAGTTGGCCTGGTAATAGGTGCTCCCGGCGGTGAGCGGCACCCACTCCTCGATGCGCGTGCCCGGACCGGCGGCGGGGTTGAGCGGATCCGCCGCGGCGACGCACCGCACCGCGCCGGACGCCGCGTCGACCGAACCGAAGCCCGCGTCGGAGTTCTGCAGGTAGCAGTCGCCGGCTCGGTACACCGTCGCGGCGAGGCTCGCTGCACCCCCGGCTGCAAGGGTGAGCATCACGTCGGTCTGGTAGAACTCCCTGCCGATCACGTAGCTGTCTGTCTCGGTGAGGGTGAGCCCGCTGGTGCCCAGAGTCACCACCGTCACGATGCGGTATGGATCGGCCGCGGTGCCGGAGCCGGTCACCGGCGTCTGGCTCACGGGTGTGTAGTCAGTACCCACGGTGGCTGAACTCCCCGCCGGGACGCTGGCTGGGTTGTACAGAACGCCACCGGCGACCACGAAGGTACCGCAGGCACCGAGGGGCTCGCCGCCGAAGAACTCATTGCTCGTGTCTGACACGTGAGAGACCTGGCAGTTCAGCCGGTCGCCGATGATGATCTCCGTCAGCGGCCCGGCCGACGTGATGGTCTGCTCGGCGGCCGATACGCTCGGCGCTGCCACGAGAGCCACGAGCATGGCCAGCGTCGCGATCAGGGTGAGGCGCGTGAGGCGACGTCGCGCTGGTATCAATCGAAACCCTCCTATCGAATGAGACGCACGAGGCTGCGCAAGACGCTTGAGGCAGCCCCACACGGAATCCAGCGCTCCCGCACGTCGTCGGGGCGCTCCGCCCCGCATACTACCACCCCCCGACAAGACAGTACGATGCTCTCAGCGATGCAGCCAAGCGAGCGTACCCAGCCACCTAAGAGCGCCGAGCTGCCAGGCACCGTAGAGCAACACGTCTGGGAGGCATTGGCGGAGATCGCCGATCCGGAGATCCCGGCAATCAGCATCGTCGACCTCGGCGTCATCGGCTCGGTGGCGGTCGATGGCGAGCGCATCCGCGTCGAGCTCCTCCCCACGTTCGTCGGCTGCCCGGCGGTCGACCTCATGCGTCAGCAGATAGGGGAACGGCTGAGCGAGCTTGGCGTCGCGGAGACCGTGGAGGTCGAGGTCACCTTCACGCCACCCTGGACGAGCGAGCGCATCTCCCCAGTCGGTCGCGAGCGGCTGCGCCTCAGCGGGTTCTCACCGCCGCACCTGGCGCCGGTCGGGATCGGTGACGGTCTGGACGAGCTTGCGGTGCTGCCGCTTGCCGAGTGTCCGTACTGCGGCTCGCGGAACACGACGCTCGAGAACCCTTTCGGCCCCACCCTCTGTCGGGCGATCTACCACTGCGCCGATTGCCGACAGCCCTTCGAGCAGATGAAGCGCGTCTGAGCGGGCGCCGCACTGCCGACCCGCTGGCGCGGCGCCGGCGATCCGATCGGCGACAATGCCTATCCCGGAGGCGGAATGATGCCGCCCACCGCGGACATGGACGATCCGATCCCGGAGACCGGGATGCCCGGCGAGCCGACCGTCGAGGAGCAGGAGCAGGGCGAGGACACACCCGGCTGAGTCTCTCGGCCATGCGCTACGCTTCGGCGCATGTCGATCGATGCTGACGAGATCAGCCAGGACGCCGTCGAGGCACTCGCCTCCGGCACCGAGGACCGCCTCGCCGCCATGCGCCACAGCGCGGCGCACATGATGGCCGCGGCGGTCGTCGAGCTGTTCCCGGATGCGAAGCTCGGCATCGGTCCGGCGATCAGGGACGGCTTCTACTACGACTTCGGGCTCCCGCGGCCGTTGACGCCCACCGACCTCGAGCAGATCGAGGCCAAGATGCGCGAGCAGCAGTCGGCCGACCATCGCTTCGAGCGGTCGGAGGCGTCGCGCGCCGATGCGGTCGCTCGCCTCGAGCGCGAGGGGCAGCCATTCAAGGTCGAGATCATCAACGACCTGCCTGCCTCCGACGGCGACACGGTCAGCTTCTATCGCCACGGCTCGTTCGAGGACCTGTGCCGCGGCGGTCATCTCGAGTCAACCGCCGGCCTGGGCGCATTCAAGCTCCTGAACACAGCAGGCGCGTACTGGCGCGGCGACGAGACGCGGCCGATGCTCCAGCGCATCTACGGCACCGCGTGGGATACCCAGGAGGAGCTGGACCAGCATCTGTGGCGGCTGGAGGAGGCGAAGAAGCGCGACCACCGCAAGGTCGGTCGCGAGCTCGACCTGTTCACCTTCCATCCGGAGTCGCCGGCGGCGCCGTTCTTCCATCCCAACGGGATGGCGCTGTGGCGAGCACTGGAGGAGTGGTCGCGGCAGGTTCGTCGGGAGGCGGGCTTCGACGAGGTCCGCACGCCGAGCCTCGTCCGCAAGGAGCTGTGGGAGACCAGCGGCCACTGGGGCAACTACCAGGACAACATGTTCGTGCTCGACGACTACGACCACGTGTCCGGGCTGAAGCCGATGAACTGTCCGGAGGAGATCCTCATCTACAAGACGCGGTCGCACTCCTATCGCGAGCTGCCAATGCGCTTCGCGGACTATTCCACGCTCTTCCGCAAGGAGCGAACCGGCGTCCTGGCGGGGATGTTCCGTGTCCGTCAGCTCACGCAGGACGACTCCCACGTCTTCTGCCGAGACGACCAGGTCGACGACGAGCTGCGCCTCGCGCTCTCGCTCGTCCGCAGGCAGTACGCCCCATTCGGGTTCGAGCCGCGCGCCAAGCTCGCGACGCGGCCGGAGAAGCGCCTCGGCTCCGATGAGTTCTGGGAGCGCGCCGAGGGCCGGCTGCGCGAGCGGCTCGACGAGGACGGCATGGCCTACACCCTCGACGAGGGCGGCGGCGCGTTCTACGCGCCGAAAATCGACATCTTCATCGAGGACGCGCTGGGCCGCGAGTGGCAGATGGCCACCATCCAGGCCGACTACCAGTTGCCCCAGCGCTTCGACCTCGAGTACCGCGCGGCGGACGGCGGGTTCGAGCGGCCCGTCGTGATCCACTACGCGATCTACGGCAGCTTCGAGCGCTTCATCGGCATCATCACCGAGCACTTTGGGGGCGCCTTCCCGTTCTGGCTGGCCCCGGTGCAGGTCGCCGTGGTGCCCATCGCGGATCGCCACCTCGAGTACGCCGAGCGTGTGCGGAGCGCCCTCGCGGCTGGCGGACTGCGAGCGGAGGTCGACGACCGATCCGAGCGCATGCAGCTGAAGCTCCGCGACGCGCAGGAGCGACGGGTCCCCGTCATGGTGGTGGTGGGGGATCGGGACGCAGAGGCTGGGGCCGTGTCGGTCCGCCTGCGGACGGGCGAGCAGCTGCCGGAGGCAGTGCCGCTCGACGCGTTCGTGGCCGGGCTCGCTACGCGCGACGCGAGCCGCGAGCTGTGGCCCTACGCCGAGGGAAGCGGATCCGGCGCGTGAGGAAGATGCGGGGGGTGGGGCAGCTGGCGCTCCTCTCGACCGACCCGACCCGCGTCGCGGAGTTCTACGAGTCCGCCTTCGGGTTCCGCCGTCTCGGCGACGACTCCGCCGGTGTCGACCTCGAGCTCGGGGGGTTCGAGCTGAGCTTCCGTCGCGGCGAGCAGGCGACGCGCGAGGGGATCCAGATCGGCTTCAAGGTCGACACCGCGAACGAGGTGGACGGCTGGGCCCAGGAGCTCGCCCGGCGCGGCTTCGCGCTCGTGGCCCCTCCGTCGGGCGATCACTGGGAGGGCAGCCGCAGCTTTCGAGTCGCCGATCCGGACGGGCGCCAGGTGGCGATCTTCTTCGACTACCCAGCCGCGACCCGGACCCGCGTCCCGCCCGCGGGGTGAGCACGAGTCACGCTCACGCCACGCGGCGGGCGCGTTGACCGTTTGTTCGATTTCGGTGTATAGTCGCGCCCGCATCAGCGCATCTGTGAGCCGCCAGTGCCGCGAGGCCGGTGGCTCTCTTATTTGAGGGGTAGCAGGGACATCGCAAAAGACCTACGCATCAACGAGTTGATCCGCATCCGCGAGGTTCGGGTCATCGACGATGAGGGGCAGCAGCTGGGTGTCATGGCGACAGCCGACGCGCTCGCCCTGGCACAGCAGAAGGGGCTCGATCTCGTCGAGGTCGCGCCCACCGCGGTTCCCCCGGTCTGCCGCATCCTCGATTACGGCCAGTACAAGTACGAGCTGCAGAAGCGCGAGCGCGAACAGAAGAGAAAGCAGAAGTCACAGAGCTTCAAGGAGGTTCGCCTGGCCGTCAAGATCGACGTGCATGACCTCCAGACCAAGTCGCGACGAGCGGCCGAGTTCCTCGACAAGGGTGACCGGGTCAAGGTCACCGTCCGATTCCGTGGACGGGAGATCAGCCACGCCAATCTCGGTCGTGACCTGCTGGAGAGGGTTTCGCTGGAGCTTGCGGAGCACGGGGCCGTCGAACGGCCACCGCTCCTCGAGGGTCGCAGCATGTACATCGTGATGGCGCCGCTTGAGAAGCGGCCGGACAAGAAGACCGATGCCGCCGACGCCGGGTCGACACCCGGCACGGAGGCCGAAGCGTCGCCCACGGGCGGCAACACCATCGGCGATGCGATCGCCGCCAAGGGCCAGGCAGTCCCACCGGGGGCCACGGCTCCGGCGGCGGCCGACGCGCCGGCGCAGCAGGGACCGTAGGACATGCCGAAGATGAAGACGCACAAGGGGACGGCGAAGCGCTTTCGCAAGACCGGCTCCGGGAAGTGGATCCGGCCCAAGGCGTGGCGCGGCCACCACCTCGAGATCAAGTCGAGCCGCCGCACCCGTCGCTACGCCGGCGTTGCGCTGGTGCCGAAGGTGCACACGAAGCAGCTCGAGCGCCTGCTG
>JBDTWT010000090.1:0-6905 GCA_040006555.1 Chloroflexota bacterium | reverse complement strand
TGCCGGCCCCACGACCCGTCGAGCCCGTGGAGGCCGGCGCGGACACAGCGACGGTGGCTGCACCTGCACCGGCGCCCCCGACCCCCGGGCGGCCGCGGGCGGCCCCTCGGCCGGCGAGCCCCCCGCGCGAGGCGCCCCCGCAGCCACCACCTGCGGACACCGCGGACGAGCCGGCCGGCGAGACCCTCGCCGAGCGCCTCGCGCGCCGACGTCGGGGCGGCTGAGCCACTCAGTCCGGCTCCATCTCCTCCAGGACGCCGTCTCCGTCCCGCGGCCGCGGATCCTCCGCGGGGCGAGGCTGGCGCAGGTAGAGCAGCAGGGCCTCCACGGCGAGCAGCAGCGCGACGATCGGGATCCACGGCAGGCCGCGGTAGTCGAAGATCCCGACCCCGCTGACGACGGTGCGAGCCGAATTGCCCGGGAAGTCGGTCGCTACGACCTCGACCTCGGTCGGCCAGAGCGGCAGCGGCACTCGTGCCGAGAACGCGCCGTCCTCGGGGACCGCCGCGGCGCGTCCATCGACCCGCATTGAGGCATACGACGCCGTCTCGCCGCGCACGATGACCTCCGACGAGCCGAGCTGCGTCGTAACGCTCGCCTCGACCCGTCCCCGTCCATGTCGGCAGCGAGCGCCTGGAGCAGCGGGGCGTCGGGCAGTACGATCGCTCCCGGCTCGTCGGCGATGGGCCCCGTCGCATCGGCCGGGCGGCCCGTGAAGGGCGAGAGGCCGATCGCCAGCCCCAGGAGCACGGCACGCAGGAGCATGGGTCGGCCAGCATAGCGCGGCGTTCTGGCATCATCGGCCAATGGCTCAGCCGGCCGTCCTGTGGACACCGCCCCCGGACGTCCGCGAGCGGACCCGCGTCGGGGCGTACCTCGACTGGCTCGAGCGAGAGCGAGGGCTGCACTTCGACGACTACGGCGCGCTGCACCGGTGGTCGGTGGAGAATCTCGACGTCTTCTGGCGCTCCATCTGGGACCACTTTGCGGTCACGTCGTCGACTGACCCCGGGCCCGCCCTCGCGGAGCGGCGGATGCCCGGGGCGCGCTGGTTCCCCGACGCCCGCCTGAACTGGGCGGAGCACTGCCTCAGGCTCGACGGCCGGGCCGATGACGACGTCGTCCTCGTGTCCCGGTCGCAGACGCGTGATCGCGTGGCGCTCACCGCCGCAGAACTCCGAGAGTTCGTGGCGCGCGCCGCCGCGGGATTGCGACGCCTGGGCGTCACCCGCGGCGATCGCGTGGCGGCGTACCTGCCGAACGTGCCCGAGGCGGTCATCGGCCTGCTCGCGACCGCGTCCCTCGGGGCGACCTGGTCGAGCTGCTCGCCGGAGTTCGGCACCCGCAGCGTGGTGGATCGGTTCCGCCAGATCGAGCCGAAGGTGCTGCTCACCATCGACGGCTACCGGTACGGCGACCGCGAGGTGGACCGGGCGGACGAGGTCGCAGACATCCGCGCGGCGCTCCCGAGCCTGACCGCGACGGTCGTCCTGCCCTATCTCGATCCGTCAATGCGCACCGCGGATGCGCTGTCATGGGCCGAGCTCATCGCCGAAGCGGAGGACCTGTCCTTCGAGCAGGTTCCGTTCGACCATCCCCTCTTCGTCCTCTACAGCTCGGGGACGACCGGCCTGCCGAAGCCGATCGTCCACGGCCACGGCGGAATACTCCTCGAGCACCTCAAGGTCCACGCCCTCCACCACGACCTCGGGCCCCGGGACACCTTCTTCTGGTACAGCACCACCGGCTGGATGATGTGGAACTACCTCGTGTCGGGCCTCCTCGTCGACTCGACGATCCTGCTGTACGACGGGTCGCCGGCGCATCCCGACATGGGCTCCCTCTGGCGCCTCGCCGCGGATGAGGGCGCCACCTACTTCGGGACGAGCGCGCCGTACCTCATGGCGTGCCGCAAGGCGGGGCTCACTCCCGGTCGACACGCCGACCTCTCGGCGATCCGCGGCATCGGGTCCACCGGGGCGCCTCTTCCCGCCGAGGGCTTCCGCTACGTCTACGACGCGATCTCTCCCACCGTCCATCTCCAGTCCGTCTCCGGCGGCACGGACGTGTGCACGGCGTTCGTCGGCGCCTCACCCCTCGTCCCGGTGTGGGAGGGCGAGATCAGCTGCCGGCACCTGGGCTGCGCCGTCGAGGCGTACTCGCCCTCAGGCGAGCCCCTCGTCGGTGAGGTCGGTGAGCTCGTCATCACCGAGCCGATGCCCTCGATGCCCGTCTCGTTCTGGGACGACCCCGACGGGGAGCGATACCGCGCGGCCTACTTCGAGGAGTTCCCGGGGGCCTGGCGCCACGGGGACTGGGTCACCTTCACCGAGCGCGGCTCGTGCGTGATCAGCGGCCGCTCGGATGCCACGCTGAACCGGGGTGGGGTCCGCATCGGCACCGCCGAGTTCTACGCCGTGGTCGAGTCGCTCCCAGAGATCCTCGACTCGCTCGTCGTGCATCTCGACGCCGATGACGACCGGCTCCTGCTGTTCGTCGTCCTGCGTGACGGCGAACCATTGACCGATGCGCTCCGCGAGCGCCTCATCTCCGAGCTGCGACGCACCCTCTCGCCGCGGCACGTCCCCGACGAGGTCCTGGCCGTCCCGTCGATCCCGCGCACCCTGTCAGGGAAGAAGCTGGAGGTGCCGGTCAAGCGCATCCTCACCGGCACGCCTCCCGAGGTCGCGGCCGCCCGAGGCTCGCTCGCCGACCCGACCTCCCTGGATGCGTTCGCCGACCTGGCGCGGACCACCCGCCGTGGCTGAGCTGGAGCGGCGAGAGCCCGCCGGCGGGCGGGCCCTCCTGCGGGATCACTCGGTGTAGTAGACCCCGTCGAGCGCGCCCCAGGCAGCGGCGCTGAAGAGGGCACACGCCGTCTTGGCGCGCGCGAACCCGGCGTCGGAGAGGGCCTCGATGCGCGCGGCAAGCATTGCCGGCTCATCGGTCTCGACGGCGTGCTCCACGAAGTACTGCTGCGCATCGGCATCGACGGTGCCGGCGTAGTGCTCTCGGAGGCCCGCCAGCTTGGACGAGGCAGTCACCGGCTGCTGCACCTCGAAGCTGTACAGCGCCCCAAGCGCCTCCGGAACCGATGCGAACGCGTTCTCGCCGACGGCCAGCAACGCCCGGCTCTGCGGTCGCTCCATCGCGCCGTCCGCGCCGAGTGCCGTGCGGAATCGCGACCACAGGGCGTCGTGCTCGCGCTCCTCGGCCGCGTACTCCGGGTATCCGATCCGCTCCCAGCCGGCGTCCACGACACCGATGAACGGCGCCCACTCGTCGGCGTACTCGGCGAGGCGCTCGATCGGCAGCGTGCCTGCGCGCCAGTCCTGGTAGAAGGGATGCTCATTTAGGTCGAACTGACGCACGATCGCGTCGAGCTCGTCGATTCGCTTGCTCATCTGGACGGGGCACCTCGAAATGCGTGGGGCGTTGAGGTCAGCAGCGTAGCAGCCGGACCGACCTCACATCGCGCGAAGGCCGAGCAGATTGCGGGCGATCACCATGCGCTGGATCTGGCTCGTGCCCTCGCCGATCTCGGTGAGCTTCGCGTCGCGCAGGTATCGCTCGACCTTGTACTCGGTGATGTAGCCGTAGCCGCCATGCACCTGGACCGATGCGTTCGTGGCCCGCATGGCGACCTCTGACGCGTAGAGCTTGGCCATCGCCGCCTCGGTGCTGTACGGCCGTCCCTGGTCCTTGAGCCACGCCGCGCGGTACGTCATCAGCCGCGCCGCGTCGATCTCCGTCGCCATGTCGGCGATCATGAACGCGACGCCCTGGAACGTCCCGATGGGCCGGTCGAACTGCCGCCGCTCCTTCGCATAGGCCGATGCGGCCTCGTAGGCCGCCTGCGCCAGCCCGAGCGCCATGGCGGCGATGCCGATGCGCCCGCCGTCGAGCGTCTTCAGGAAGAGCTTGTCGCCCTCGCCCTCCGGGCCGAGCATGTTGCCCGCGGCGACCTTGCAGTCGGTGAAGATGAGCTCGCCGGTGTTCGACGCGTGGAGGCCCATCTTCTCCTCCATGCGGCCGATGCTGAAGCCGGGCGTATCGGCCTCGACGATGAAGGCGCTGATCTTCCCGGAGCCGACCTCGGAGTCCGTGACCGCCGTGATGATGTACGTCCCGGCCACGCCTGCATTGGTGATGAAGCGCTTGCCGCCGTTGATCACCCAGCATTCCCCGTCCCAGTGCGCGCGGGTGCGCGTGCCGCGCGAGTCGCTCCCCGCTCCAGGCTCGGTGAGCCCGTACGCGCCGATGACCTCGCCGGACGCCATCGGCCGCAGGTAGCGCTCCTTCTGCTCGTCCGTGCCCGCGATCCAGATCGGGTTGCAGCCGAGGCTGGTGTGGGCGCTGACGATGATCCCCACGCTGCCGCTCACGCGGCTGAGCTCCTCGACGGTGATCGCGTAGGCCAGGCTGTCGAGCCCGGTGCCGCCGATCTCCTCGGGATATGGCACGCCCAGCAGGCCCAGGCCCGCTGCCTCGCGGACGAGTGCCATCGGGAACTCGGCCTTGCGCTCCATCTCGTCCGCGACCGGACCGATGCGGCCCTCGGCGAACTCCCGGACCGTGCGGCGAATCTCGGCGTGCTGCGGGGAGAGGTCGAAGTCCATGGGGACGCCGAGTCTACCGCAGACAGAGCGCCCGACCGGAATGCGGTCGGGTCGTGGCTAGCCCTTTCGCCAGCGCTCCAGATCGCGTCGGGCGCGGTGCTCGTCCGTGCGCGCGATGTTCGCGCGCCGTCGCCGGGTGGCGACGGGTCGGGGGCGGTTGCGCTTCTGATGGTTCAGCTTCGCCATCGGTCTGTCTGTCTCTCGCTGGTGCCGTGCTGGGGATGTGTGCCTGATAGACGTGCGACCTGCCGCGGGAGTTGCAGGTTCGCGGCGCACGATGGGCGGCCTTACTGGCAGACTGTCGTGGATGGCGAAAGCGGTGTGGGTCGTCGAGGATGACCAGCTGACCCGGACGGCAGTCCTGGCCGTGCTCGACGAGCTCGGCTACGAGACGCGCGGCTTCGAGAACGCCGAGGACCTCTACAACACGCTGGTGGACGGTGCGCCGCATCCGCAGCTGCTCATCCTCGACCAGCGGCTGCCGGACGAGGGCGGCTCCACCATCGCGCACTCCCTGCGCGAGCGGCCGCAGTACCGCGACATCCCGATCCTGTTCCTGACCGCGATCGACGACGAGGAGGCCGAACGGCTCTCGTCCATCGCGCCGGTCGTGCGCAAGCCGTTCGACGTCGACGAGCTCGTGGCCGCCGTCCAGGCCCAGGTCGGTCCCGAGGGCCCGACGCCGCCGCCCTGGCTCTAGCCCTCTGACCCTGCCCTCGGCGCGAACGCCGCGAGCACCGAGAGCGGCACCGGCACCAACGGCGGCCGCGGCGTGATCTGTCCCAGCGGGTCGTCGAGCGAGAGCTCGAGACGAGCGGCAAGCCACGGGATGCACCGGCGGCCCTGGCATGGCCCGAAGCCGATGCGCGTCGCGCGCTTGACCGCGTCGACCGTCTCCCAGCCGGACGAGATGGCTCGATAGGCCGCGTCCACGCTGATGCCGCGGCAGGCGCAGGCCTGCCGCTCGAGCTCCCCGTCCACGGCCACCGGACCGCTCCCGGCGAGCAGCGCCTCCAGGCGCCCATCCGAGCCCTCGACGAGGAGCTGCGATGCGCGGATCTCCCACGGGCTGACGTCGACGTCGCGCAGCGCGGCGGCGCGGACGACGGTGATGGCGCCGTCATCGGCGAACCAGGCGTCGAAGACGACCGCGCCGTCGTGATCGGGCAGCTCGCCGTCGACCACCCGCAGCTCGTCGACCGTCACCTCGCGTATCGGCCCCACCTGGAGGGACCGATGGTCGGGCGCGCGGAGCCGCTCCCAGACCGGCTCCCTCACGAGGCGTCGCCGGGCGCGAGGCGCCGATAGCGCGACCCGAACCAGAGGAGCGGCGCCGCGTCCTCGCGGTATCCGGCCGCCACGATCTCGCCGACGAAGATCGTGTGGTCGCCACCGGGGTAGCGATCGGTGAGGCGGCAGTCGAAGTACGCGATGGCCCCCTCCAGGATCGGCGATCCGGTCTCGGCCTCGTGCCACTCGGCGTCGCAGAACCGCGTGAGCTTGGAGGCGGTCGTCGGCTGTGCGAAGCATTCGGCCAACGCCTGCTGATCATCGGCGAGCACGCTCACCGCGAACGCATGGCTCCCGACCATGGCCCTGTGCGTCTCGGACCTCTGGCCGATGCTCGCCATCATGAGCGGCGGATCGATGCTGATGCTGGCGATGCCGTTCGCCGTCATGCCCGCCAGCAGCGGCCCGTGGCGAGCGGCGACGACCGTCACGCCGGTCGCGAACCGCCCCATCATCGAGCGCAGGCGGCTGCGCTCCTCCTCGTCCATGGCCGCGCCGCTACCGGTAGCGCTCGAGCTTCTCGAGGATCTCGCCGGTCCGGCTCCAGTCCTCCGCAGACGGCTGCTCGCCCGGGTCCAGGTGGAAGAGCGGCACGGTGTTCAAGGTGGGCCCATCCAGTCGCGGCACGTGGATCGCGAGGTCGCCCCGGTCGAGCGCGGCAACGAGCGTCGCCCCACGAGCGCCCGACTTCGCCAGCGCACGCGCGAACGACTCGGAGAAGTTCTCCACGCCACCGAACTCGAGGCCGATGCGCATGGCGGCGAACCCCGTCGCGGGCGGCTCGATCGTCACGTGAACAGCCCCACGATCCAGGCAAAGGCCACCGCAGAGCCGATCACGGCGAATGCGACGACGAGCAGGAGCATGGCCCCGCCCGCGACCGACGCCCAGATCGGCACGTCGGAGGGAGCTGCCGCGGCGGTGCGGGGTGGTGACGCCATCAGCGAGCCGCTCCCGAGCCACACGGCCAGCGCGTCGCCGTCGACGCGCACCTCG
>JBDTWT010000089.1:0-6936 GCA_040006555.1 Chloroflexota bacterium | reverse complement strand
ACACCGTGCCGCGAGGCTCTCGTTTGTCAACAACGTCTTCAAGCACCACACCTAGGCGCTGTCCTCGCCTATTCCCTGGTGACTGTATCGGCGATCGGGCGACCGGCGCCGGCCGTGCATGGTCCTCGTTTCGGGCCGCGGATCTGCGTTTCAGTCACTCGTGAGTGAGCCAGCGATCGAGGGCCGCTCTCGGGTCGCCTGTCCGCCGCTCGATCGCTGATCGAGTCCGTGAGGAATAGCCGACCGGCTGCGTCGGTGCGCACAGGTAGCAGCTCAATGCGAGTCGCTACGCGGAGGAACGGTCGGTGGCGGGAATCGAGGAGCGCGGGTATACTTCGGCGAGGTTCGGCCGGCCAGACGCGGATGACGCGCGAACCAATTAATTATCGAGCCAGGCAAAGGACGTGGGTCGGTTCGCGATCCCACGTTCTTTTTCGTCCCAAGCGACCAAGGAGCAGCCATGAATCGAGACTTCATCGGGGCACTGCTCCAGCTGAATGCCGAGAAGGGCGTGCCGCAGGAGATCCTGCTGCGCACCCTGGAACAGGCGATCGAGTCGGCCTACCGGCGAAATGCCGATGCGCCTGAGAACGTGGTCGTCACTGTCGACCCGGAGAGCGGGGAGATCAGCGTCGCGCGCGAGTATGAGGTCATGGCGACCACGGAGGAGGTCGAGGACCCCGAAGCCCAGATGTTCGTCGCCGATGCCCAGAAGATCGACCCCACCACGGGGGTGGGCGGCAAGGTGCGGGTGCCGGAGAACGTGACGCAGGCGCAGCTGGGCCGCATCGCCGCCCAGACGGCCGGCCAGGTGTATCGCCAGCGGCTCCGAGAAGCCCAGCGCGACGTCGTGTTCCAGCAGTACGCGGCCCGTGAGGGCGAGATCATGACCGGCGTCGTGCAGCGCACGACCGACTCCGCGGTGGTGCTCGACATGGGCAAGGACGTCGAGGCCGTGCTGGCGGTCACCGAGCAGCTGCCGAACGAGACGTACCGCATCGGCCAGCACCTCAAGGTGTACGTCATGGAGGTGCGGCGCACGACGCGCGGCCCCGTGATCGTGGCCAGCCGCACGCACCGTGGATTCCTGCGACGACTGATGGAGATGGAGATCCCCGAGATCTACAACGGGACCGTCGTCATCCGCGGCATCGCGCGGGAGGCGGGCAGCCGCTCGAAGGTCGCGGTCGAGTCTCGCCAGGCCGGCGTCGACGCCAAGGGCGCCGCGGTCGGGCAGCGTGGCGCGCGGATCCAGTCGATCGTCGCCGAGCTCAACGGGGAGAAGGTCGACATCGTCCTGTGGGACGAGGATCCGGGACGCTTCGTCGCGGAGGCACTGTCGCCGGCCGAGGTGCTGAGCGTGCGCATCGATGAGGAGCACAAGATCGCGAACGTCATCGTCCCGGAGCGGCAGCTGAGCCTCGCCATCGGCAAGGAGGGGCAGAACGCGCGCCTCGCGGCGAAGCTGACCGGCTGGCGGATCGACATCCGCTCCGATGCCGGGGTGGCGACTGCGGCGGCGGGTGGGGGAGACCGTGTGCACGAGACACCCGGCGAGGCCCCGGCCGATGCCGAAGCGACGACCTGATCACATACCGACCCGAACCTGCGCGGTCTGCCGCTCCGCTCGCCCGAAGCGGGAGATGGACCGGATGGTCCGCAGCAGCGACGGGTCAGTCCACCGCGACGAGACCGGCAAGGCGCCGGGCCGCGGCACATACGTCTGTCACGAACCGGCCTGCCAGGATCCCGAACGGATCTCCGCGGCCGTCAAGCGGGCCCTCGGCGCCGAGCCGACCCGCGACCGAGCTCGAGGTGAATTGAATGCCCCCACGTAGATATCGACCACGCCGTCCACCACGCCCCGTCCGCAAGCGCGCCGGGGGCGCGGCGGGTGCTGTCGCGACGGAGACGGGACCCCCGGTCCGCACCGGCGGACCCGTCGAGCTCCCAAGCTCCGTCACGGTGAAGGACTTCGCCGAGGCGCTCGGCGTGAGCCCGGGTGAGGTGATCAAGGAGCTGATCCGCAACGGGATCTTCGCCACGGTCAACCAGTCGATCGACTTCGACACCGCCTCGCTCGTCGCCGGCGAGCTCGGGTTTGAGACCACCGAGCGCGGCGCGGCCGAACGCGTCGCCGCAGCCGAGGCAGCCGCCGAGCAGCAGCTCGTGGCGCCGGGCGCGCAGGCGACCGACGGCCAGGGCAAGCCCAGCCTGTGGGCGGACGAGGACGAGGCGAAGCTCGTCGCCCGCGCGCCGGTCGTGACCGTCATGGGCCACGTCGACCACGGCAAGACGAGCCTGCTCGACGCCATCCGTGAGACGAAGGTCGCGGCGGGGGAGAGCGGCGGCATCACCCAGCACATCGGCGCCTCGGAGGTCGTGCACAACGGCAAGCGCATCGTGTTCCTCGACACGCCTGGCCACGAGGCATTCACCGCCATGCGTGCGCGCGGCGCTCAGGTCACCGACATCGCGATCATCGTGGTGGCGGCCGATGACGGCGTGATGCCGCAGACCCGCGAGGCGATCGACCATGTCCGCGCGGCGCGCGTGCCGATGATCGTGGCGATCAACAAGGTCGACAAGCCCGACGCCAACCCCGACCGCGTGAAGCAGGAGCTCGCCGACGCGAACGTCCTCATCGAGGAGTACGGCGGCGACGTGATCGCCGTGGCGGTCAGCGCCAAGCAGCGCACCGGGATCGACGACCTGATGGAGATGGTGCTGCTCGTCGCCGACCTCCAGGACCTCAAGGCGAACCCGGACCGCCCGGCGATCGGCACGATCATCGAGTCGAAGGTCGACAAGGGACGCGGGAACGTTGCCACGGTGCTCGTCCAGACCGGCACGCTCAGGGTCGGGGACGTCGTGGCCGCCGGGCGAACGCACGGACGCGTCCGCGCGCTGAACAGTGCCGGCGGGAAGCGCGTGAAGCAGGCCGAGCCGGTCAGCGCGGTGGAGATCATCGGCCTCCAGGGACTTCCGGAGGCGGGCGACATCCTGCGCGTCGTCGCCGACGAGAAGGCGGCCCGAGATTCGGCGGAGCAGGCCGAGATCGCCGCCGGCGGCTTCGAGGGCCGTACGGCGACAAGCCTGGAGGAGATCAGCGCGCAGATCCAGGCCGAGGAGGTCGCGGAGCTCAAGGTGGTGCTCAAGACCGACGTCCAGGGCTCGATGGGTGCCATCCGCCACTCGCTCGAGCGCCTGAACACGAACGAGGTCCGCGTCAGCATCCTGCGCGAGGGCGCGGGAGACATCAACGAGAGCGACATCAACCTCGCCTCGGCGTCCGAGGCGGTCGTCATCGGCTTCAACACGAAGCTCGACCCCGGCGCGCAGCGCTCGGTCGAGGCCACCGGCGTCGACGTCCGGCTCTACGACGTGATCTACAAGCTCACCGATGACATCGGCCTGGCCCTGAAGGGTCTCCTCACCCCGAAGCTCGTCGAGCAGGTCGAGGGGCACGCCGAGGTGCGAATGGTGATCAAGGCCGGTCGCGCCGGGAACATCGCCGGGTCGTACGTCACCGATGGACGCATCGTGCGCGGCGGGCAGGCGCGCCTGATGCGGAACGGCGAGCTGCTCGTCGACACGCGCATCACGTCGCTCAAGCGGTTCAAGGACGACGTGCGCGAGGTGGCGACCGGGTTCGAGTGTGGCATCGGCCTGGACGCCGAGGACATCGCCGTTGGCGACGTCATCGAGTGCTACCAGATGGTGGCCGAGCAGGCTTAGGAGCCGATGAGCCAACGAACCGATCGGCTCGACAGCCAGATCCGGTCCGAATTGATGGAGCTGCTCCAACGCGAGATGAAGGACCCGCGCATCGGGTTCGCGACGATCACGCGCGTGGAGACGGCCCGCGACCTCGGATCGGCGCGGGTATGGGTCAGCATCCTGGGCACGGACGAGGAGCGCGAGAGCTCGATCCGCGCATTGACCGATGCGGCCCCGTGGCTGCGCCGGCGGCTCGCCGAGCGCCTCACCCTCCGCCACATGCCGCAGCTCGTCATCAAGTACGACGACGCCATCGAGGCGGGGGATCGGGTCCTGAAGCTGCTGCGCGAGCTCGACGAGGAGAAGAAGTGAGCCGCGAGGCCGTCATCGCCGCCATTCGCGGCGCCTCGCGCATCACCGCCATCTGCCACGAGAACCCCGACGCCGACTCGCTCGGCTCCGCGCTCGCCATCCGGATCGCGGCCGAGCGGCTCGGCAAGCAGGCTGAGGTCGTCGCCGCGGACCCCGTCCCACCGTCGCTCGTCGGATTGCCGTACATCGGCGACGTCCGAACGACCCCACAGCTGGAACCGGACCTCGCGGTCGTCGTCGACGGGCCTCCGTCGCGCACGGGCGCGGTGGCGCGCGACTGCGCGGCGTGGCTGGAGCGGGCGACGATCGTGAACATCGACCACCACGTCTCGAACGACGGGAGCGAGTCGGCGCTTGCGTGGGTCGAAGCGGAGGCCGCCGCCACGTGCGAGATGGTGGCGATGCTGCTGCCCGACCTCGGCGTGGAGATCGACACGGAGATCGCCACGGTGCTGATGGCGGGGATCGTCACGGACACCCACACGTTCTCGCATCCGAACACCACGCCACGCACGCTGCGCGTGGGGGCCGACCTCCTGGAGGCCGGCGCCCCGCTCGCCGAGCTCCACCGCCGCATGTATGCCGACAAGCAGTTCTCGACCCTCGCGCTCTGGGGGCTCATGCTCGCGGGCATCAGCTCGCGGCGCGACGGGCGGATCGTGTACGCCACGCTTACCCAGGAGATGCTCACTCGAACGGCCACGGACCCGGTCGCGTCCGAGGCATTCATCGACCTGCTGGCGTCCACGAAGGCGGCCGACATCACGATCCTGTTCAAGGAGGCCGATGCGTCGCAGACGCGCGTGAGCGTGCGGACGTCGGCACGGGCCGACGCCGTCGCCATCACCTCCGCCTTCGGTGGCGGCGGGCACGCGCGGGCCGCCGGCTGCACGATCGAGGCGCCGATGACCGAGGCCATCCCGCGGCTGCTCGACGAGTGCGAGCGCGAGCTCGACCGCGCCGATGCACGGGGTCGTTAACCTCGACAAGCCGGTCGGGCCGACCAGCCACGACATGGTCGGACTGCTGCGCCGATTGACCTCGATACGCCGAATCGGGCATGCCGGCACGCTCGACCCGCTCGCCTCCGGGGTGCTCCCGATCCTCGTCGGCGCCGCGACGCGCTTCAGCGCGGAGCTCACCGGCGGCGACAAGCGGTACGACGCCACGATCCGGCTCGGGGCGCGGAGCGCGACCGACGACGCGGAGGGACCGATCGAGCCCGTCGACGCGCCGCTCCCCGACGAGTCCGCGGTGCGGGGGGCGCTCGCGGGGATGACGGGCACGATGCTCCAGCGCCCGCCCGACTTCTCCGCGCGCAAGCTCGGTGGCCGGGTCGCGCACCGCGCCGCACGAGCCGGAGAGGCCCTGGAGCTCGCGCCGCGCGCGGTGACCATCCACGCGCTCGAGGTCCGGTCGGTGGACCGCGGCGAGCGCTGGCTCGACGTGGTCGTCGACGTTCGGTGCGGGAGCGGCACCTACGTGCGATCGATCGCCCGCGACCTCGGGGAGCGGCTCGCCACCGGCGGCTACCTGCGCGCCCTGCGGCGCACCGAGGCGGCCGGGCTGTCGGTGGAGGCCGCCGTCACTCCGGAGCGCCTCGCGGACCTCGACGCGGACGGTCGCCTGGAGGAGGCCATCATGCCGGTGGGTCCGCTCCTCACGCTCCCGCGCGTCGTCCTCGGGGAGGCGGCCGCGTGGCGGTTCCTCCACGGCTCCGCGCAGCCGCTCGAGGCAGGGGACGCGGGCGACGCCCGGGTCGCCGTCTTCGAGGGCGATCGGCTGCTCGGGATCGGGGCCGTGGCTGGTGGGGTGCTCAGCCCCGAGAAGGTCGTGCCCGCCGAGACGCTCGTCTCGTGACCGCCCGAGGCATCGACGAGCTGCCGGAGATCGGCCCCGCCATCATCACGCTCGGCGTCTTCGACGGCGTCCACATCGGCCACCGCAGGGTGGTGCAGGAGACGGCACGGGCTGCACGCGAGCGGGGTGCCAGCTCAGTGGCGCTCGTGTTCAGCCCTCATCCCGACGAGGTCCTGCGCCCCGGCGTGCAGGTCGAGCGCCTGCTCCCTCCGGAGGAGACCCTGGTCCGGCTCGAGAGCGCGGGGATCGATCGGGCGCTCCAGGTCCGCTTCGACGACGCGCTGCGTGCCATGGAGCCCGACGCGTTCCTCGCCGCGCTGGCGCCGGCCATCGACCTCCGGGGCATCACGATGACCCCCGGCAGCGCGTTCGGCCGCGCTCGCGCGGGGACGCCGGAGCGCGTCGCGCAGATCGGCGCCGAGCGAGGGTTCGACGTGGTGGTCGTGGAGCCGCTCCTCGTGGACGGCGAGCCCGCCTCGTCGTCCCGGATCCGACGTGCGCTGGGAGCCGGGGACCTGGACCTCGCCACACGACTCCTCGAGGCACCGCCGCTCCTGCGCGGGACCGTCGTCACCGGCGACCGGCGAGGGCGAGAGCTCGGTTTCCCGACCGCGAACCTGGCGTTCGACTACACCCCGGCACTGCCGGCGCTCGGAATCTACCTCGGGCGCGTCCACGTGCAGGAGCGCGGCGTCGGGCCCGGGCATCCCGCCCTCGTGAGCGTCGGGGTGCGGCCGACGTTCCACGATGACGGCCGCGTGCTCGTCGAGGCCTGGCTGCTGGACTGGGACGGCGACCTGTACGGCGCGACGCTCGACCTCGAGCTCGTCGCTCGATTGCGCGAGGAGCGCCGCTTCGATTCAGTCGACGATCTGATCGTGCAGATGCGCGCCGACGAGGCCGATGCGAGGCGACGCATCGGCCCCTGAGCCTGCCGCTCACGACCAGGGCAGAAGGCAGCCCGGGGGTGCCTCTGGTAGACTT
>JBDTWT010000088.1:0-6996 GCA_040006555.1 Chloroflexota bacterium | reverse complement strand
AGGCCGCATCGCGAAGGCGATCCTGGCGGCGCGTGCGGAGGGGCGTCTCGTGACCGCCGCGGACCTCGCAGAGGTCGTGGCGCGGGCCGCGCCAGCCCGCCCGGGCGGCGCTGACGCCGGACGCATCCACCCCGCGACGCGCACCTTTCAGGCGCTTCGGATCGCGGTGAACCGCGAGGTCGAGGTGCTCTCAGCCGGCCTGGCCGCTGCGCTCGCCGCCCTTCGGCCCGGCGGGCGGATGGCGGTCATCAGCTACCACAGCCTCGAGGACCGGATCGTCAAGCGCTTCATCGTCCGCGAGAGTCGCGACTGCATCGAGGATCCACCACCGCCGGCATGTACCTGCGGTCACCGTGCGCAGCTGCGTGCGGTCACGAAGGGCGTCATCACCGCGGGACCCGACGAGGTCCGGCGGAACCGCCGCGCGCGCAGCGCAAAGCTGCGCGTCGCCGAGAAACTGGCCTGATTGCCAGGCAGGAGGAGGGTCCAGCCATGAGCAGAGGACGGTCTCGCCACCAGTCCAGCCGACGCCGGATGTACTCCGCGCGTCAGCGGGACCTTCGCGAGCGCCGGCTCGACGCCGCGCGCGAGACCGGCGAGCCGCTCGCCGACGACCTGACGGCGATCGAGATCGAGGAGGCGAGCGACGCCGATGTCGCCGTCCCCATGTCCATGCCGCTTCGCCGCGGCGCGACCGCGGCCTGAGGCACGAACCAGCAGATGGCCATCGTCGGCGCACGACCCGCTCAGCCGTGGTTTCTCGGCGGTCGCAGCGCGCGGCGGCCGCGGTCGCGGCCGGCGCCGGTGGGGAGCGCGCATCGCGTCCGGGCGCGCCGAGTGAGGGAGTCGCGCCGTGACGTCCGGCCATTGCTGCTCGCCATCGTGATCGCTGCCGGCCTGGCACTCGTCTACCTGAGCCAGTCCACCCGCGTGGCGGCGACCGGCTACGAGATCGATGCGCTGGAGGCGGGCCTCGCCGAGCAGCGCGCTGTCCACCAGCAGCTCATCTCCGCCATCGGCCATGCGCGCTCGCCGGCCGAGGTCACCGACCGGGCTCGGCGGGAGCTGGGCCTGGTTCCGCTCGACGAGGGTGCCGTGCAGTTCGCGCAGGGCTCCGTGGTGCCGCCGCCCTGGTCAACTATCGACGACTGATCACGGCGCCGCCGCAGGCGCCATCACGGAGAGATGAATGCTCGCCAGGACCGACAGCCGTGCCCGCGCACTGGTCCTCCTGATCGTGGCGGCCGTCGCCGCCGGGGGAATCGGCGCACGGCTGGTGTGGTGGCAGGTGGTCCAGGCGCCGTGGCTCTCGACGGCCGCGCTCTACCAGCTGGCGCAGCACGAGGATCTCCCCGCCGAGCGCGGCGAGATCACCGATCGCAACGGCGAGCTCCTGGCGACATCGGTCCAGCTGCAGTCGGTGTTCGCGACCCCGCCGAGCCTCGCGGACCCGGGGATGGCCGCGATCACCCTGGCGACCGTGCTGCAGCTGCCGGTCGACGAGGTGCGCGCCAAGCTCGAGAGCGATCGTGCCTACGTGTGGCTGCGCCGCCGGGTCACCCCCGAGATGGCTGAGCGGGTCGCGAACCTCCACATTCACGGCGTGGGGATGATCGCCGAGACGAAGCGCGTCTACCCGGTGGAGGGCGTGGCCGCCGGGACGACGCTCGCCGCGCAGCTCATCGGCTTCGTGGACATCGACGGACGTGGCCAGTACGGCGTGGAGGGCGCTCGGGACGAGCTGCTGGCGGGCCTGGCGGGCACGGTGACGGCGCAGGGCGACGTGATCGGCCGCCGGATCGCCGACTCGGCGACGCTGCTCCAGGAGCCGGTCGACGGTGCGGACCTGCGCCTCACCATCGACTCGGGCGTCCAGAACCTGCTCGAGCAGGAGATGTGGGCGACCGCCCAGGTGAACGGGGCGGTTGGGGTGACCGGCCTGATCATGGACGCCGAGACCGGCGCGATCCTCGGCATGGCGAGCTACCCGGCCTACGACGCCAACGAGTTCGCGACGACGGACGCGGAGCGGTTCTCGAACCCGGCGGTCGCGCGCCAGTACGAGCCGGGATCGGTGATGAAGGCCTTCACCGTCGCCGCGGCGCTCGATGCCGGAGCCATCTCCACCACCGACACCTTCGTCGACGACAACAACCTCGTGATCGGCGACGTCCGTATCCAGAATGCCGACCGCTACGACCACCGCTACGGGCACGGGCCGATCACGGCGTCGGAAGTCCTCGCGCTCTCGAACAACGTCGGCGCAGCGATGATCGGGCTCGCCCTCGGCCGCAGCGAGCTGTACGAGTCGTTCCGGCGCTTCGGGTTCGGCACGCCGACCGGGATCGAGCTCGCCGGAGAGGCGGCCGGCACCATCTGGAATCCGGACGGCCCGAACGCGTCGGGCGATCTCACCGCGGCCCAGAACGCCTTCGGCCAGGGGCTGAGCGTGACGACCGTACAGCTTGCCGCCGGCTACGCGGCCTTCGCGAACGGCGGGATGCTCGTCACGCCGCACGTGGTGGACGGCTGGACCGATGCGGACGGGGCCTTCCACCCGTCCGACCGGCCGCCCGACGAGCGCATCCTGCGCTCCGAGACCGCCGAAACCATGCTCCGCCTGCTCACCAACGCGGTTGACAACGGCATCGCCGCCGGCGCGTCGATCGCGGGCTACACCGTGGCCGGCAAGACAGGGACCGCCCAGATCGCGGGCCCGCTGACCGAGATCGATGCGAACGGACAGCCCTACGAGCGCTGGACCTACATCGACGGCTGGATCGACTCGAGCTTCGTCGGCATCCTGCCCGCCGGGGACACGAAGCTCGTGACGATCGTGCTCCTCCACCGCCCGGCGACCTGGGGCAGGTACCAGATGGCCGAGCGCCCCGAGACGGTCTACGCGAGGCTCATGCCGCAGGTCCTGGACTACCTCGCGATCCCCCCGGACCGTCCCATCGACCCGGTCGCGCGGCCATGACGCTGGTAGACTCGGCCGTAGTCCGCAGCGTGGTCCGAGTGCCTCCCACGATCCGTCTCGACGAGCTGCTCAGCGCGGTCGGCGGCCGGCTCCAGGGGCCCACCACGGTCAACGGCATCAGCGGCGCCTCCGTCGACTCGCGCCGAGTCACCCCCGGCAGCTGCTACGTCGCCCTCGTCGGCGAGCGTGCCGACGGGCACCGCTTCGTGGTCGAGGCGCTCCGCGCGGGTGCGGTCGCCGCCCTCGTCTCCCGCCCGGTCGAGCTGCCGGAGGACCTCGACGCCGCGATCGTGCAGGTGCCGGACCCGCTCGTCGCCCTCGGCGAGCTCGCCGCGTGGTGGCGCCGTCGGCACGCGGTGCGCGTGGTCGGGATCACCGGGTCGACCGGCAAGACGATCGCCAAGGAGATCACCGCGGACGTCCTGTCCCGAACCATGACGACGCTCCGGAACGAGGGGAACCTGAACTCCGAGACCGGGCTGCCAATGACGCTCCTGCGCCTCGACGAGTCGCACCAGGCCGCGGTGCTCGAGATGAGCATGTACACCGTCGGCGAGATCGCGTGGCTCGCCGAGATCGCGCGGCCCGAGGTCGGCGTGGTGCTCGCCGTCCACCCGGCGCACCTCGAGCGAGCCGGCAGCATCGAGCGCATCGCCCTCGCCAAGTCGGAGCTTCCGGCCGCCCTGCCACGCGACGGGCTGGCCGTCCTCAACGCCGACGACCCCGCGGTGGCCGCGATGCGCGCCGTGACCGCTGCCCCGGTGCGCACGTTCGGGCTCGGTCCCGGGGCCGAGGTCAGGGCCGAGGATGTCGCCTCTCGCGGGCTCGCGGGCACGGAGTTCACGCTCGTCGCGCCGTGGGGCACCCGGCGGATGGTGAGCGCGCTTCCGGGGCGGCACCTGGTCCCGCACGCGCTCGCCGCGGCCGCGGTCGCCGAGCGCTTCGGCGTGCCGCTGGACGAGGTCGAGGCGGCCCTGGCGTCCGGCAGCCACGCCGCGCACCGCATGCACGTCACGGAGGCGAGGTCCGGCGCCACGCTGGTGGACGACACGTACAACGCCTCGCCGGTGAGCGTGGCCGCGGCGCTCGACTTCCTCGCCGAGACGCCACTGGCCGCCGGCCGGCGGCGCATCGCCGTGCTGGGCGACATGCTCGAGCTCGGGCCGGACGAAGAGCGGCTGCACCGCGAGATCGGGGTCCGGGCGGGTGGGGTGGCGGACGTCATCATCGCCGTGGGACCGCGGGGACGCTGGATCGCGGAAGCGGCGAGCTCGGCTGGCCACTCGCGCGTCTCGACCGCCGACGACGCCGACGAGGCGGCCGCCGCGCTCGAGCGCGAGGTCGCGCTCGAGCCGGGCGACGTCATCCTGCTGAAGGCCTCGCGCGGGATAGGCCTCGATCGCACCGTGGAGCTGCTCCAGGGCGGTCCGGCATGAGCCTGGCCGAGGTCGTGATCGCGCTCCTGCTGGCCTTCATCGGGATGGTCCTCCTCGGGCCGATCTACATCAACCTGCTCCAGCGCCTCGCCTTCGGCAAGCAGATCCGCACCGACGGGCCGGCCGCCCATTTCGGCAAGGCGGGCACGCCGACCATGGGCGGCATGCTCGTCGTGGCCGTCGTCCTGTTCCTCGCCATGGCGCTGCGCATCGAGGACACGAGCACCCTGACGCCGATGCTCGCGCTGATGGGCGTCGGGATCCTTGGCGCAATCGACGACTTCGTGAACATCCGCACCGGGATCGGAATGCGCGGCCGCTGGAAGCTGGCGTGGCAGACGGTCGTCGCGCTGCTCGCCGCGTTCTACATCCAGCGCCACTTCGAGCTGGATCAGCTGAACATCCCGTTCGTCGAGGAGCCGATCTTCATCGGCGCGTTCGCCTTCATCCTGTTCGTGGCCTTCGTGATCGTCGGGACCAGCAACGCGGTGAACCTGACCGATGGGCTCGACGGCCTCGCCGGCGGCGTCCTCATCTTCAGCTTCGTCGCCTACCTGCTCATCGCGGCGAACCAGGATGGGCAGGCGAACCTCGCGGTCTTCTGCGCGCTTGTCATCGGCGCGCTCATGGGATTCCTGTGGTTCAACGTCCATCCGGCGCAGATCTTCATGGGCGACTCGGGCGCCCTGAGCCTCGGGGCCACGCTGGCGGTCGTCGCCACCATCACCGGGCAGCTCCCGCTCCTCTCCGTCGTCGGCATCGTGTTCGTGGCCGTGATCATGAGTGTGGTCATCCAGGTCGTGAGCTATCGGCTCCGTGGGCGCCGCGTCTTCCGGATGGCGCCGCTCCAGCACCACTTCGAGCTCATCGGCTGGGCCGAGGAGAAGATCACGCTGCGGTTCTGGATCGTCGCGGCCCTCGCGGGGCTGCTGGGCTTCAGCGTCTTCCTCGAGAGCAACCGGCTATGACGGTGAACCGATGATGGCCGCGCCCGCCCGCCCCATCCACGACGTCGCCGACCTGCGTGGTCGCCACGCGGTCGTCCTCGGGCTCGCACGCTCGGGCGTCGCGGCCAGCCGGTTCCTCGCCGATGCGGGCGCCGCGGTGACCGCCTACGACCGACGCCCCGCCACAGAGCTCGCGGAGGGGGTCGCCGAGCTCGAGGGGCGGCCCGTTCGGCTGGCGCTGGGCATCCCCGAGGGCGAGGCCCGCGCGCTCATCGTCGGCGCGGACCTGCTGGTGACGAGCCCGTCGGTCTCTGCTCGCTTCCCGACCACCGACGCGTGGCTGCGCGACGCGCTCCTGGCGGCCGAGGAGCGCGGTGCGGAGATCGTCAGCGAGGTCGAGCTGTTCCTGCGCCTCACCCGCGCGCGCATCCTGGGCGTCACCGGGACGAAGGGGAAGACGACGACGTCCACGCTCGTGGCCGCCATGCTCGAGCGGGCCGGGATCCCGCACGTCCTCGGCGGCAACATCGGCACGCCCCTCATCGAGCGCTCGACAACGCTCGGCCCGGGCGACTGGGCCGTCGTGGAGCTGTCGGAGCTCCAGCTTCCGACGATCAGCCGTGGCGCGGACGTCGCGGTCTACACGAACATCGGCGAGGACCACCTCGACCGCCATGGGTCAGTCGCCGCGTATCGCGCGGTGAAGGCGCGCCTGGCGGAGCTCTCGGCGGGCGGAGGGCGCGTGATCCTGAACCGCGACGATCCCGGGTCGCGCGAGCTCGCCTCGCGGCTTCCCGCGGAGAGCATCCAGTGGTACGGGCTCGAGCCCGACGAGGGCCTCGCCGCGGAGCTGTCCGCGGACGGGTGGCTGATGATGGGCCGCGAGCGCCTGCTTCCCGCGTCCGAGGTGCCCATCCCCGGCCGCCATCTGCTCGCCGACGTCCTCGCGGCGGCCCTCGGCGCGCGCGCCGCCGGGGCCGAGGGCCCTGACATCGCGGCCGCCGTGCGGGAGTTCCGTGGGGTTCCGCATCGGCTCGAGCTCGTCGGGGAACGGGGCGGCGTGCGCTGGGTGAACGACTCGCAGGCCACGATCCCGCTGGCCGCGATCGCGGCGCTCGAGGCGTTCGACACGCCGATCGTGCTCATCGCCGGCGGCCGGCACAAGGGCCTCGACTACCGCGCGTTCGCCGACGCCATCGCCGCGCGCGCTCGCGGCGTCGTCCTCATCGGCGAGACGGCGGACGAGCTCCAGGGTCTCATCGGCGATCGCGTGCCGGCCTTCCGCGCGTCCAGCATGCTGGAAGCCGTGTCGCTGGCGGCCGCACTCGTGCGGCCGGGTGACGTCGCCCTCCTCGCGCCCGCGGCCGCGAGCTTCGACATGTTCGACGACTACGCGGCGCGAGGCGACGCCTTCCGGGCGGCCGTCGCCGCCCTGGGGGACGCCACATGACGGCGGCGACCGTCGCCGCCGGCGCACGCGCCGCGAGCGGGCGCCGGACGGCCGTTCGGGGTGGCGTGAAGCGCGAGCGGCACGAGCCTGCGTTCGCGCTACTGCTCGCAGTGATGGCGCTCACCGCGATCGGGATCGTGATGGTCTACTCGGCGTCGAGCGTGCGCTCCTACTTCAGCACCT
>JBDTWT010000087.1:0-7039 GCA_040006555.1 Chloroflexota bacterium | reverse complement strand
CCGACGAGCACGAGCGCGGCGGTGATCAGCAGCACCACGGGAATCGCGAATATCGCGGCGGAGCGCGGCCTTCTTGCATATGCCTGTCCGAGACCTGGGAAGATGAAGGACAGCAGGGCCGCAAGCCAGAGGCGGTGGGGCCGATGGGTCAGCGGATGTCGCTCGACCGCGGCCGAGCGGCTTGGTGCAGTGGCCATCGGAGGCGGGAGTCTACCACCGGGACACCCCCGAACCACGCCGGCGCCGCCTGGTGTTGCGCGCGGTCCACACCCCGGGTAGTACGGATGGGTTAGTACGTTTGCGTCATCTCTCGCGCCCCCCGCATAATTGCCAGACCGGGCCCGAGCCGGTTGGAGCGGCCACGTCCCAAGGAACCCCATCACATGTCCGTTGAGCTCACCATCGTCGCCATCACCGCCCTCGTGGCCGGTCTCCTCCTCGTTGGGATCACGCTGATGGGTCGTCGTCGCCCCGTCCCGGAACGCGTCGCCGCCATCGGCAGCATGGAGCGCGGCGCGATGCCCGCCTCCGTCACGACGGCGCTGACGCCGCTCGCGGACCGCACCCGCGGCGTCGCGGTGGCCGGGCAGGGGGCCGTTCCGGCGACCGACCGAGAGCCACGCGCAGCCGAGGCGACGCTGCGCGTCGTGTGGTGGCTGACCATCACCATCGTCCTGGTCGGCGTGGGCATCAGCGGATCGTTCGACGCGCAGAGCTCGCCGATCTTCGTCCTCGGCGCCGCGGCCGTTGTGGCCACCGTGATGTTCCACGAGCTTGCGGGCGGATATCGCTCCGGCCTCCTTCGACTGGCCGAGCTGGTCTCCGCGGTGGCCCTCATCGCCGGCCTGCTGGCGCTCACCGGGTTCGCCAACTCGCCCTTCTCGATGGTCTTCGCGCTCGTGGCGGTGGCCGCGGCGCTCGCATACGGACCCCGCGCGGGCCTGACGGCCGCGATCCTCGCGACCATCTCGTTCGCGGCGGTGCTCTACGCCGATCCGCAGCTGTTGAGCTACGGCCCGCTTGACATCCTCCGCGTCTCGGTCGGTCTCGTGGCCACCTGGCTGCTCGCCTTCGTGGCCATCGCCCATGCGAGCCGGCAGCGGCGGGCGATCGCGACCGTCCTCGCGCTCTCGCGGACCGACCCTCTGACCGGCCTCTTCAACCGATCGCAGCTGTTCGTGACCCTCGAGCAGGAGGTGAGCAGGACCCGGCGCAGCGACCGCGGCTTCTGCGTGCTCATGATCGACCTCGACGGGCTCAAGGCCGTCAACGACAGCATGGGTCACCTGCGCGGCGACGAAGTGCTCCGAGCCCTCGGCAACGTGATACGGCACTCGATCCGAGCCGTGGACAGCGCCTACCGCTACGGCGGCGACGAATTCGTCGTGGTCCTGCCCGAGACGGACATCGTCGGCGCCTTCGTGGTCGCGGAGAAGATTCGGGCCGGCGCCGAGGATCTCGCGATGAGCCTCAACACGACCTTCGCCGCACCTGACCCGGTCACGAGCGTGAGCATCGGTCTCGTCTCGCACCCGGAGGACGGCCTCACCGCCGAGGAGCTCATGACCGCTGCGGACCGCGCGATGTACCAGGCCAAGACGCTCGGCAAGAACCAGATCAGCGGCAATCCGCGGACCCGTCCCGCGCTCATCGCACGCCGTTCGGGGACCGATGCGTCACGCGATTGGCGCGACGCCCATGGCCCGGCGGCCGCCGCCCGTGCGGAGGCGGGCACGGCGCCGCGGGAGGACCGCGCGGTCGCGGTCGAGCTCGGCTCACCCTCCGAACCCGCCGCGCCGCAACCTGCCGCAGCGCCGCAACCTGCCGCAGCCCCGCAACCTGCCGCAGCCCCGCAACCTGCCGCAAGGCCCGCGATGCCGGAGCCCGACGACGACGAGCCACGCAACCACGAGGCCGATGAGGAGGACCAGGCGGACGCGGGCGAGGTTCGCCGGCAGATCGCGCACGCCAGCCGTTCCTTCGACCCGGATCACCAGATCCGTCGGGCGATGGACGCCTTCCTCTCGCCGATCGGGTCCGACGTGGAGCGCCGCACGCCCGACGCCTAGCCGTAATCCCCGCGAGTTGGTGGCACGGGCAGCCCCTGCTCGTGGTCACCCGCTCGCGCTCGATATATCGACTCGGATTGACGCGAGGCCCTTGCCGCGCGGCGTAGGCGCGATATATCGGAAGCTGCCACGCATGAGGCGCACTCGCGCGGGCGCCCCACGCTCCCGGGCGCTCGATATGTCGCGAGAACCGAGCGCGCCAGCCGTCTCCGGTGAATTCGGGCCGATTTATCGAGCACGCCGCAGCGGGAGGACGCGCCTCGCCGCGGGCCAGAGTGTCACCAAGCTCGGGGGAGGACAGAGCTAGAGCGCCGGGAGGGCGCGGGCAGCTAGCTCTCGGTGATCGCGCTCCCGACCGGAACGATCTCCCACCAGACGCGGCCCGGAGGCAGCACCACCGGCGCCCCGCCCTCCGCGTACGTCCAGGTCGTCAGGTCGTCCGGCCCCGGCCGCGACCAGCGGACGTCGTGGGCCTGCCCATCCACGAAGAGCACGCCGGTGCCCTCGCCGGTGAGGAACTGGTAGCGGCGCGGGTAGCCGCCGGGATCGGGCTCGTTGGGGAGGACCTCCTGCTCGACCTCCTGGACGAGCACCGTGCGGGCCTTGATGCGGTCGCCGGTCACGGCGTCGGAGTTGGGGGCGCCGGCATCGGTCCGCAGCCAGAGGCCGGAGGCCGAGTCCCATTCCCAGCCGAAGCGCCAGAAGCTGGCGGTCTGGAGACCGATCGACGTCACCGCGCGGCCCGCCGGCAATGCCGCGGCCGAGTCGAAGACGAAGGGACCGCGGGGTACGCCCGCCACCTGGCCCAGCTCCACCAGCCGGCCGCTCGTGAGCTCGGCCCGCGCCGCGTCCACGTCGAAGAACACGTTGTGCGGCGCCGGCCACGGTCCGGCCCGGTAGAAGAACGACCAGCCGCTGGTGAGGCCGTTCACGTACTGCACGCCGTTGCGGTTCATGGCGTCGAGCACCTGGGTCGCTCCGCCGAACACGAAGGTGACGGGGCGCAGCTGCTGGTAGAGGTCCACGTTGAAGTAGCGCAGCGAGCGCACCGGCCCGACATCGGCGCCCAGTGGCTCGGTGCACAGGTAGATCGCCGCGAAGCGCGTCGTGTCGCCCTCGACCGGTGCCTCGATCACGAGATCGGCGAGGTTGAGCCCCGACGGTGGCCGGGCGATCGGGTTGTTCTCGATCTGCACGAGGATCGCCGGGCGTTGGGCGAGGGCCGGGTCCGTGAGCGGCTCGCCGTTCATCGGGCAGGTGGCAGCTGCCACCGTGGGCACAGCGGACGGAGTGTCGGACGGCGCGGGTGAGAGCGTCGGGCTCGCCGTCGGCGGCGGCGAGGCGCTGGGGGAGGGCGTGGCGCTCGGCGACGGCGAGTTCAGGGCCACCGCGCCGATTCCGATCACGAGGACGACGAGCAGCAGTCCGGCCAGCGTGAGGAGCGCGCGACCCGGTCGGCGGGGATGCATCGGCTCCAATGCTACCGACTCGGCCTGGCCGATGCGCCCGGGGTGCGCTGTAGACTCACCACCCATGCCGGGCTTCTCCACGCGTGCGATCAAGGCCGCCGGCCGCGTGCCCGAGGCCCCGCAGCCGCCGATCAACGTGCCGATCTACCAGACCAGCACGTTCGAGGTCGCCGATGCCACCGAGCTCCATGAGCTCCTCGAGTTCCAGCGGCCGGGCCACTCGTACACGCGCTACTCGAACCCGACGCACGCGGCGCTCGAGGCCGCCATGGCCGAGCTCGAGGGTGCCGAAGCGGGCCTCGCGACGGCATCCGGCATGGCCGCCGTGCACGCCGCGGTGCTGTCCACCGTGTGCAGCGGCGACGAGGTCGTCATCCCGGCCGCGGTGTACGGCGGCGTCCTGGGGCTCTCCCGCACGGTGCTCGCGCGCTCGGGCATCGGCACGACGGCAGTCGACACGACCGATCCCGATGCCGTGGCGGCCGCCATCGGCCCGAAGACCCGGCTGCTGTGGCTGGAGACGATCGCCAACCCCAACACCGCGCTCGCCGACATCGCCGCGCTGTCGGAACTCGCCCACGCCCGCGGCGTCCTTGTCGCCGTGGACAGCACCTTCGCCTCGCCCGCGCTCGCGAACCCGATTGCGCTCGGCGCCGACCTCGTCGTGCATTCCACGACCAAGTACATCGGCGGCCACTCGGACCTCATCGGGGGCGTGCTCGTCGGCTCGGCGGAGCGCGTCGCCGCGGCGCGGGAGATCGTGATCAACGCGGGCGGCAACGCGTCGCCCTTCGACGCCTTTCTCGTCCTGCGCGGCCTGAAGACCCTCGGCCTGCGGATGGAGCGCCACTCCTCGAATGCGCTCGCCGTCGCCCGCGCGCTCGAGGTCGCCGCGGGCGTCGCCGCGGTGCGCTACCCCGGCCTGCCCTCCCACCCACAGCACGAGCTCGCGCAACGCGTCCTGCGCGACGGGATGGCGGGGGGCATGCTCGCCATCGAGCTCGAGGGCGGCCGCGCGCACGGCGAGCGGTTCCTCGAGCGGGTGCGCGTCGCCGTCCACGCCACGAGCCTGGGGGGCGTGGAGACGCTCGTCAGCCACCCGGCCAGCTCGTCGCACCGCCAGGTGTCGGAGGCGGATCTCGCGGCTGCGGGGATGTCGCCGGGCACCGTGCGCGTGTCGATCGGTCTCGAGGACAGCGCCGACCTCATCGAGGATTTCGTCGCCGCCGCGCGACCCGACTGATGGCCGCCACCCGCGTGGCTGGCAGGCCGATCCCCGCCGGCGAACGGCTGGCGCGCGGCGCCGAGCGCATCCTCCGGCTCCTCGGCGACGCGCGGACGGGTCTCGTCCTGCTCCTGCTCACCGGCCTGGCGAACGCCGCCGCCGCCTTCCTGCCCGGTGGCCCGCGCCTGCTCGACGCATGGCCCTACGCCGTCCTGCTGGCGGCCGTCGCGCTCACGGGCGTGGCCGCGGTCGCGGTCCGGGCGCCCGCCGCCTGGCGGGAGTGGCGCCGCCCGGGATCCGTGCAGGCGGGGAGCGGCGCGCTCACGGCAACCGTGCCGGACGCTCCGCCCGCGGAGCTGGCGCATCGGCTGCGTGCCGCCGGCTATCGCACCCGGCTCGAGGAGGGACGTGGTCGGTGGGCGATCCACGGGGTCCGCCGCGGCGCCTCCCGCTTCGCGGGACTGATCAGCCACCTCGCGTTGGTGGTCGTGGTGCTCGGCGCGGCGATCGGGGCGGCATTCGGCTCCGAGACGACCTTCTCGCTGCTCCCCGGGGAGCAGGCGCTGCTCGACGCGCCGCGAGAGGGCTTCAGCGCCGCGGTGCGGCTCGAGTCGTTCGACGCGGAGTTCGGCTCCGAGGGCCTGCCCCGGCGGCTCGACACGGCCGTCACGTTCCTCGACGGCGGCACGCCCGCCCGGACGTCGGTGCTGCGCGTGAACGAGCCGGGCGAGTTCGCCGGTTACCTCGTCCATCCCTGGACCTACGGGCCGGCGGTGCGGCTGCGCGTCACCTCGCTCGGCGGCGACGCGTTGCTCGACGGCGCCGTGCCGCTGGACGAGGTCCGCGACGGCCTGCCCGTGGGCTCGGCCGAGCTGCCGACCCACGGCGTCACGCTCGGGCTGGCGTTGACCGATGCCGACTCAAACGAGCTTGGCGTCAGCGTCGTCGGTGCCGGCGGCCTCGTCGACGCCGGGCGGGTGCGCCCGGGTGAGCGCGTGCGCGTGGGCGACCTCGAGGTCGAGCTCGCGGGCTTCGACGCCTGGGTGACGTTCATGTCGCGCCGCGATCCGGGACTGCTGGTGCTGTTCGGTGGCGCCGCCGCGCTCTGCGCCTCGCTGGCGGTCGCGTTCTGGCTGCCGCGCCGCCGGGTGACCCTCGGCCCGGCGCCCGCCACGGGCGAGGTCGAGCTCGTCCTGCGCGGCGAGCGCTTCGATCGCCCGCTCGACGAGCTCGCGCGGCTCGAGCGCCACCTCGCGGGTGGTACGTGACCAGCGTCCTCGACCTGTGGCGTGGGGTCGACCCGGCCGCCCGCCTCGTGTCCGGGGCGGAGGCCCACCTCGGCCGTCCGGTGCGAGGCGTGACCCGGACGCGCGCCGCGCCTCCGCACCTGCCGGACGCAGCCGACGGCCACCTCCTGGTTGCCGATGCGGCGATCGTCGCGGACGGCCACCTCGACCATCTCATCGCGGCGCTCGACGAGGCCGAGCTCGCGCCGGCCGCGGTCTGGATCGCCGGCGACTCAGCAGCCCTCGATCGTGCGGGCGACGACCTGCCGGTCCTGCAGGGCATCGGCTCCGCCGCCGCGGTCGAAGCCGCGGCGTCCGCCTACCTCGACGACGAGGCGGCCCTGCTCGCCATCGCCGTCGCCGAGCTCCGGCTGGCCGGAGCGGAGGCGGCCCTCGCCGATCCGCAGCCATCCGCACCGGCCGGCGTCACCGCGGCACGCCTCCAGCGCGGCGTGGCGGTCACCGTCGACGGCGCGCTCCGATCCCTGAACCCGCGTCCCGCCGGACGTGCCCTCGCGACGCGCTTCGCGGCCGCGCACGCCAGGCTGCTGGCGGACCGAGGGAGCCGTCCGTCAGAGCCTCGGCACACCCGGGACGGCCTGTGGATCATGGAGCGACCGGTTGGTCCGAGCGCCGCGGCATGGCTGTTCGACGACCTGCCCTTCGCCCGAGTCGACGAGGTCGCGCTCGAGGCGCTCGCGGTGACGCTGCGGGCGCTCCTCCGGCGCCGCGCCCCGGAGCCCTCCACGGCGCGCCGCGCTCCGCGCATCCCTCCATCGACCGGCGACCCGCTGCGCGACACGCTCCTGGCGGTGGCGCGCGCCAACGGGAGGATTGCGCCGGCGGCCCGCAGCCTGGGCGTCCACCGCAACACGGTGCTCTATCGGCTGCGGCGCGCATCGGCCGAGCTTGGGCTCGATCCCCGGCGTCCGGCCGACGCGCTCCGCCTGCTGCGCGACGACCGTCCGTGAGCGTCCGAACGGCCGGGGA
>JBDTWT010000086.1:0-7098 GCA_040006555.1 Chloroflexota bacterium | reverse complement strand
TCAAGGGCTCCTGCGCGTGCGCACGGAGAAGATCGTGGTTATCCCGCACGCCGCTCGCGCCGGGTCGCTGGCGGAGCCGGATGACCGTGTCCTGGCGGCCCTGGGGGTTGAACCCGGCCGCTACGTGCTGTCCCTCGGCACCATCGAGCCGCGCAAGAACCACCTCCGGCTGCTCGCCGCGTTCGAGCGAATCGCGGAGTCGGACCCGGACCTCATGCTTGTGCTCGCTGGCGGGCCGGGCTGGCGCGGGGCGCGATTCGGGCGCGCGCTTGCTGCATCACCGGCTCGCAATCGTGTGGTGGTCGCGGGCCGGCAGCCGGATCGGGCTGTCGCCGCGCTCCTCGCGTCGTGCGCGGTGATGGCGTATCCGTCGCTGTATGAGGGGTTCGGCCTTCCTATCGTCGAGGCGATGGCCGCCGGCGCGCCGGTCGTGACGTCGTCTCGCTCGTCTATGCCCGAAGTCGCGGGTGGCGCCGCGGTCCTCGTGGATCCGATGGACGTCGGCTCTATCGCCGATGGCATCCTGGAGGCCTTCGGACGTCGAGAGGAGCTCATTGCGGCTGGCCGCGCACGGGCCGCAGCGCGGACGTGGCTCGACGTGGGGCGTGAAACGCTCGCCACGTACGACCGGGCGATGGAGGCATGAGCGGCGCCGTACATTTGGGACGAGCTGTGGATAAGACCGCGACGGCCGCTCGAACTCGTGGACAAGCGGGGTTGTGCGCGTAGCCTCCGGGCTGCGATGCTACGCACGTCCCGAAGGGGCAGCTGGCCGATCCGAGATTGCATCAACGGTCGCCGCGGTTCCTTCGGGACACTTCATGTCCGCCGAACATCGACGCGGCCTGGCTCCCAGGCTCGACGTAACTTCACTTGTTACAAATCGGCCCGACAGAACCCCTAGAACGCCCACAGCCCGGTGGCGAACCGCCATGCGAAGTAGGCCATGGCGACCGAGGAAAGCGCGACGAGGGCCAGGCCCACCGGACGCCAGCGCTCCAGGATGAGCGCGCCGAAGACCGGCAGCGCGAAGAGCACCAGGCTGTAGCGCGGGACCGACATCACAAAGCCGGTCGACACGATGAGCAGCCAGTTGCCCGCCATCCAGACCGCCCACGTCGGACGCAGCCAGAGCGCGGTCGCGATCGACGCGACCAGGCCGAGGGCCACGAAGAGCAGCTCCATCCAGCCGAGCATGAAGGCGACATCTGCGTCCGGCTCGCTCACCCACCGCGCGATGCCGGCGATCCCCTCCCACGGCGGCGAGAGGTCCTTGAACCAGTGCGTGCGCTGGATCTCGGAGAAGGCGAACGGGTCCCCGTACACCGCAAGGTTGAGCGCCAGGTAGACGACGAACCCCGACACCACGAGCGCGAGCGCCAGGAGCCATCGGACCTCCAGCCGCCGATGCACCCGCCACTGCAGGTACGCCTCGACCGCCAGCGCGGGCACCAGTACCAGGCCGTTCACGCGGGTGAGCGCCGCGAGGCCGCCGAGCACGCCCGCGCCCAGCCATCGGTCCGTCCTCGCGAGCCAGAGGGAGCCGAACGCAAGCGCCAGGAAGAGGCTCTCGGTGTAGCCGATATGCAGGAAGTACGCGGTCGGAAAGATCAGCAGCAGGAGCGCGGACCATCGACCGATGCGGTCGCCGAGATCCACCGACACGAGCCGGTGGAACACCGGCGCCACGAACAGCGACGCGACCGTCGTGACGAGGTAGGCCGCGACGACCGGCGCCCCGAGTACCGCGTTGACCGCCGCGATCAGCCACGGATACAGGGGGAAGAAGACGATGTAGAGGTCGAGGTCGCCGGGATAGACCTGCCGGTAACCGGGCGCGACGAGGTTGCCGGGGTCATCGGCGCGGTAGCCGAAGACGGCGAGGTCCGTGTAGTGCGGGGCGTCCCATCGGTCCCATACGCTCAGCGCGTCGGCAAGCGATCCAGTGGCAACGAGGATCGCGATGACGCCGCCGATGAGGAGGGCGAGCTTGATCGCCAGCGTCGCGCCGATGAGCTCGACGTCGGTGCGCCCGAGGCGCAGGCGGGGCATGGTCGGGGACTATACGCGTTGGACCCGGCCGGCCCCCGATGCTAGGATCGGCACCTCCGGTCGGGGCGTGGCGCAGTAGGTAGCGCGCGTCGTTCGGGACGACGAGGTCGGAGGTTCGAGTCCTCTCGCCCCGACCAGTACGAATCGCTGCACGCCCCGCGGCGGACGGGCAGCCAGGCATCCTCGCCGCGCTCAAGCGGAGGAACCACATATGTCAATGCCAGCAATGTTCTCCCGTCCAGCGGAGCCCAGGCGGACTCTCGCGCTTCCGCGGACGCTTCTCATCGCGGCCTCAGTGGCAGCACTGGCGCTGTCTGCCTGCACGGGCGCAAGCAGCTCACCGGGCGCCGGTGGCGACGGCGAGGCCACGACCATCGCGGTCACGCTCCAGGAATGGGCCGTCGTCCCGGCGTCCGACTCGGCTCCGGCGGGTGAGGTCACTTTCGAGGTTACGAACGACGGTCCGGCTGACATCCACGAGTTCGTCGTCCTCAGGACCGATCTGGATCCGGCGGAATTGCCGGTCGACGAGCAAGGCGCGGTGACCGAGGACGGAGAGGGGATCGAGGTCGTCGACGAGATCGAGGACCTCCCGGTCGGCGAGAGCCAGAACCTCACGGTGACTCTCGAAGCGGGCAACTACGTCCTGTTGTGCAACATCTACTCGGCTGATGAGGACGAGGCTCACTACGCCATGGGGATGCGCACCGCGTTCACGGCAACCCCGTAGGGTCCGGCCCGGTGGTCGGCACTAGCCGGTCCGCTCGATCTCGTTGATGGTGTCGAGGAGCTCGCGCTCGATGGTCGCGCTCGTCTTGGGCCCGAGCTCGGCGCGGAGGGGCTCCAGCAGCTCGCGCGCGCGCTTTCGCATCTCGCTGATGGCCTCCGCTCGATGGTCTGCCGGCATGAGTCGCAGCGAGTGGACGGCGGACCGATACGACTCGCGGATGGTTCGAAGCTGGAGAAGCAGTCTTGCTTCCAAGTGTCCCCTCCCACGGGCGTGACCCCCACGGGCCTTCCGCGGCGTGCGGCCAAGACCGCATTCCGTATGCCATGCAGGGGCCTTGTCCGTGGAGGTGGGGGCGTGGTACAGAATGCACCGCAGCAGCACCAGCCCTGGGGGTTGTTTCGCTTTCCGAGAATGGCGGAGGGGTGTGGTAATGACTTCCCGAGCCCGAATTTCCGTGGTCAACGACACTGACTCGTTCCTGAGCCTCATTCGCGATGCCCTCGAGGATCGGTACACGGTCACCACCTTCAACGGCGAGCGCCTCACGACTGCACGCCTGCAGGAGAGCCGGCCTGACCTGATCATGGTCGACCTCGTCATGCGAGGACGAGAGCTATCAGGTTGGGACGTCATCCTGCTGTGTCGGGCCGACGATCGCCTGGGCAAGATCCCGATCATCGTCTGCTCGGCCGATTCGAACCAGCTCCGCGAGCGCGCCGCCGATCTCGCGACGATCAGCTCGCTCAGTGTCCTCGAGAAGCCCTTCGGGCTCGATGAGCTGGATGCCGCCGTCGGGGCGGCGCTCGAGCCACCGGCGACGAACGGACAGGCCGCGGGCTAAGCGGCGCAATAGCAAGAGTCGCCCCGGCAGCGAGCCGGAGCGACTATGTGGCCACGCGCGCAGGCCGGCGGGTAGGCCGACCGGTCGCGCAGCGAGGCCTGCGAGAGGCGGACTAGGCCGAGACGGGAACGCCTCGGAACAGGGCGAGCTCACCGATGTGGGTGGTCACCAGGCGAACTCGGGTCGCCAGGTTCTCCTTGATCCAGCTCGCGGCCATGTTGACCGAGTTCTGGGCCTGCTCGCGAGTCTCCCAGATGCTGATCGAGACCATCTTGCGGTCGCCGATGTCGACGATTCCGAAGTTCACGAAGCCGGGGACCTTCTCGTACGTCGGCAGGATGCCCTTTTCGGCAATGCCGGTCAGCTCGTGGAAGGTGCCGTTGGTCAGCTCGTAGGTCGAAAGTCGTGTGTAACGCATGTGCGTCTCCTCGATGCGGCCAAGTCGATACGAAGCGGGATTGCCGGTGGCTCTCCGTCGTTCGAGGGGCCAGAGGATCGGGCGGTTCGCAGCCTTGCAGCCGATGGACGCAGTCTAACACGAAACATCTCGTGATATATTCGCGCCTAGTCTGTGACGAGTAATTACAAGGGGATTCAGGTGCCAAGGATTGAATTCGAGGCTGCGACGGAAGAGCAGCTGCTGGCCCTCGCGTGGCGATGGGTGATGGGCCCGCAGCGCCATCCGGGCGGCCCTCGCCCCGACCAGGCCGACCAGGCGGACCAGGCCGATCTCCGCCGCAGGCAGCTCGGAGAGGTGCTCAACGCGATCCGTGGCCCGGACAGCCGCCGTCTCCTGCGAGAGGTGGCCGAGCTGTCCACGCGCGACGAGGCGCTCGTGCTCGATGCAGCCCTGGCGGAGCGCTACGGGAAGCACACCGGAACGGCGTTCGCCGGGATCGTCGCCGGCCCGAACAAGGTGATGCGACGCGTCGCCCGCCGGGACCTGATCACCTGGGATGCCGACGTCCGCGGCTATCGGATGGACCCTGCGGACGCGGAGATCGTGCTGCAGCGCTGGCCGGCCGCGTAGCGGGGCGCGCCGCCTAGTTCTCCGCCCGGTACAGGAAGGTCACCATCTGCTCGCGCGTCACCAGGGCCATCGGGCAGTAGGCCGTCGGCGTGCAGCCGCGGGTGATGCCTGACGCCGCCAGGCGGTTGATGTCGGGCTCGTGCGGCGAGCCCGCGTCATCGGCAAAGAAGTCCGTGTCGGTGGCGGACAGCGAGTAGGCGCGCCGCAGGAAGCTCGCCATCTGCTCGCGGGTCACACCCGCGGCCGGGCAGAAGCGGCTCCCGCCGCAGCCCAGCGTGAGTCCCGCCGCCGCGATGCGGTTGATGTCGGGCTCGTGCGGCGAGCCCGCGTCATCGGTGAAGTAGTCGCCGCTGACGGACGGGAGGTCCAGCACGCGCGCCAGGAAGCTCGCCATCTGCTCGCGCGTGACCGCGTTGAGCGGGCAGAAGCGATCGGACGCGCAGCCCCGGGTGAGGCCCGTTTCCGCGGCCCAGCGAATCTCCGTCTTGAATGGCGACTCCGCGATGTCCGTGAAGCCGCTCGGGTCGCAGTACACCGCCTCGAGGCCGACGACGGCGTACGGGCAGGACGCCTGCTCGATCGCGTAGTACGCCGCGTCCACGTTCCTCGCCGTCTCGGTGGGGATCGCCTCGTCGGGCATGTAGAAGGCGTCGCCCATCTCGAAGGTGAACGTCATGACCCCGTGGGTCGCGTACAGCCAGTCCATCTGGTTGCCGACGTTGATGCCGGCCCACGCCGACGACTGGGCCGATACGTACCCGCTGCGCCGAGCCATCTCCGCGGCCATGGTCACGAGCACGTCGTGGTCGTCGGCGCTCATGTCCGCGGGCACGGCCGCCGTCGTGTAGCCGTACGGGTAGAGCACGACGCGCCCGTGCTGGTGGAGCGTGACGTGGACGCTGATCTGCTGTTCGCCGCCGATCACCCGGCTCGCGACGAAGTCCCTGAACGCGGCCGCCTCGGGCGTCGACCATGCCGACGAGCCGCGGTACGTGTCCGCGAACGGCGACGCGTTCAGCGGGTTCGTGCCCCATCGGTACTCGAAGTTGCGGTTGATGTCGGTGCCGATGGCGTTGGGGTCCGGCGTCGGTTGCCGGTTCTTGCGCCACAGGTGATAGACGTCGGTGCCGTGGTCGAACTCGCTGCCGTCCGGGTTGAGGTTGAAGAGGATGTAGATCTCATGGCCGTTGACGAGGTTGGTCACGCGCGGGATCGTGGCGTGGCCCTCGGCCAGGTTGCGGAGGAGCGCGACGGCCATCTCGGTCGACATCGGCTCACGAGCGTGGATTCCCGCGTCGAACATGACCTCGGGCTCGTCCTCGTCGGTGGCGACGTTGTCGCTCACCTTCGCCGCCCACAGGGTCCGTCCCTCGTGGCTGGTGCCAACGCTGAAGAGCTGCACGATCCCCGGATGTGCGCCGGCGATGGACTGGATGGCGGCGACCATCTCCGCGTTATCCAGGTACGCCGAGTCCTCGGGCGGATATGCCGAGGCGGGGATCGGCACGACACCCAGGGCGACCACGGCTGAAACCAAGGCGAGGCCCACGCGGGCTCCGACCTCGTCGATCCACCTATTCCCGGTGCAGGGCCTTAGCGGAAGCGACCTCGTCCGAAGTAGCCGAGGACCGCGAGCACGATGAGCACGATGATGATGATCCAGAGCAGGCTGGGCATGTGCTGAGCCTCGTTTGGGTGGCCGGCCGCGATATCGGTCTACCGGAACCGACCTCGTCCGAAGTAGCCGAGGACCGCGAGCACGACGAGCACGATGACGATGATCCAGATCAGATCCACTGGGGGTACCTCCTATGCGTGGCGGAGCGAGTGCATGATCCGAACCGCGCACACGGACTGTAGCGGTCCCTTAGGCCTCGTGAGCGTCATCGTTGCGAAGGCCGAGCTCGGACTGGAAGGCACGCAGCTCGTCGGCGGCGATCTTGTACTCGTGCTCCTCGGCGGGGTACGCCCCTGAGCGGACCTCCGCGGCGAACGCCTCCAGCCCGCGGCGGATCTCGCCGGCGAGGTCGGCGTAGCGCTTCACGAAGCGGGGCGCCGCCCCCTCGTTGATGCCCAGCAGGTCGTGCCACACGAGCACCTGGCCGTCGCAGCCGGGACCGGCGCCGATGCCGATGGTGGGAATCGACAGCGCCTGGGTCACGTGGGCCGCGATACGCGCGGGCACCGACTCCAGGACGATCGCGAAGCTGCCCGCGTCCTCGAGCTCGCGAGCGGCGTCGAGGAGCCGACGGGCCGATGCGGCCGTCCGACCCTGCGCCTTCATCCCGCCGAGCGACGTCGCCGACTGTGGCGTCAGGCCGACGTGACCCATGACCGGGATCCCGGCGCCGGCGAGGGCCCGCACCCTCGATGCCATCGTTCCCGCGCCCTCGAGCTTGACCCCGTCGGCTCCGGCCTTGACGAGGCGGACGGCGTTGCGGACCG